>JACZYI010000013.1:0-6696 GCA_022571175.1 Pseudomonadota bacterium | reverse complement strand
GGGCAAATGTGATCCATCTCATGGGAATCCTCCTTTATACCCGGGGGGTGCTGGATGAGGCAGAGCCCCATTATCGCCGGTCCCTGGAGCTGGATTCCAACCAGCCGAATATCTGGCGGGGTTTGGGCACGCTATTGGCGGAAAAAGGTGATCCGACCGGTGCGCGAGATGCCTTTAAACGTGCCCTTGAAATTGCGCCAGAGCTTGAAGAGGCTCACGCGGGCCTGATTATAGTGGAGCTTGAGACAGGTGACGCGGATCGCGCCCTTGCAGATGCAGAAAAGATGGTGAACGATTACCCTGCCAGTGCGATGGCACAGAATCTTCTTGGCCGGGCCTTGCAGGCAAGTGACCGGCTGGATGACGCTTCTGAAGCCTTTGCCGAGGCGGTCAAACTCAATCCACAATTTTTCGAGGGCCAATTTAATCTGGGCGCGGTTCATCGTTTGCTGGGCAATAGTCGCCAGGCGCTATCCGCTTTTCAGAAGGCACTCCAGCTGGCACCAGAAGCCGCAGAGGTTTATTTCCAGCAGGGCCACGCGCTTTATGATCTGGGAAACCTGGAAGGGGCGCTGGAGAGCTACCGAAAGGCGATTGCCTTGCGGCCTGATTTTCTGGGTGCCCATGAAATATTGAACAAGCTGCTCTGGGAATATGGTCGACAGGATGAATTTCTGAAAAGCTATGCCGAGGCTATTCCAAAGGCTCCGGATGCTGTGGAACTGGTCGCTGAATATGCCCAATATCTGACCATGACGGGCTCTGCCGAAGAAGCGGATCGCATATTATCCGATGCCGAGAACCGGCTGGGCTCTCACGCTTCGCTCTCAAGGGTGTTTGCCAGGGTCAGGGCCGAACATGGTCAATGGGATAAGGCCATAGAGCGGTTCGAGCAAGCTATCGCGCTTGAGCCTGATGATCATTCTTGTTTGCAGGATTTTACCCGAACCCTCATTAAACAGGGTCAATATGATCGTGCCAGTGAGCTCATTCAACGCCTGAAAAGCCAGGATCCGCTGGATCAGCAAAATCTGGCGTATGAGTGGCTTTGTCTCAGGCTTATGGATGATAAAAAGGCCGAGGATATTTATGATTATGAGCGATTTGTACGGGCATATGAGCTGGATTGCCCAGACGGTTATGACAATCTTCTGGCGTTTAATGAAGCACTCGCAAGCCATTTACATACCATCCACAAAACCCAGGCCCAACCTCTGGACCAGACGTTGCGCAATGGCACCCAGACGCACGGACTTTTGCTGGATTTTCCCGATGCCATCATCCAGACGGTTAAGGAAAAACTGAGCAAAGCTGTGGAGAGATATCTGGTCGATCTGCCAGTAGATGACAATCATCCTTTTCTGGGCCGGAACAAGGGAAGCTATGCCTATACCGGTTCCTGGTCGGCGCGACTGGGGCGGGACGGATATCATATCAATCACGTTCACCCGCGGGGCTGGATTTCATCGGCCTATTATGTGGAATTGCCTGATGATCTGGATGACGATGCAAACGAAGGCTGGATCAAATTTGGTGAGACCGACATGGATCTGGGCGAGAGGGAAGTGATTGGAAAGATCATCAAACCCAGCGTTGGTACGTTGGTTGTTTTTCCCTCCTATATGTATCACGGCACGGTCCCGATCAAATCGCATAAGCCGCGGATGGCCATCGCCTTTGACATGATTCCCGGTTGAGGCTGATTATGGGCCCCGGCGGTTAATATCTTCGCCATATGGCGGCGTATGTGCTAGAAAACGGCCCGTGTCAATCTGGGGTAAAATAATTGGTGGCGCTGCTGGTTTTGCGGTCGGTGGCCCCCTTGGTGCGCTGTTGGGCGCAGGGGTTGGTCATGCGATTGATTCCGGTCTTGTTGGCACCGCAAGCCGGGCCGGGGAAGAGGCAACCCGAAAAATAACTTTTACCATTGGTGTGATTGCACTTTCAGCGAAAATGGCCAAGGCGGATGGCCGGGTGACACCTGATGAGATCGAAGCCTTCAAGGAAGTTTTCAAAATTCCGCCTCACGAAGTGAAAAATGTCATCCGGGTCTTTGAAATGGCTCAGCAGGATACCGCTGGTTACGAGACCTATGCCCGTCAGATTGCCAAACTATTTGCTCACCAGCCCCAGGTGCTTGAGGATTTGCTTGGTGCACTCTTTCACATTGCCAAGGCGGATGGCATCGTGCATCCGGGCGAGCTGCACTATCTGGAAAAGGTGGCTGAAATTTTTGGCTTTACCGGTATGGCTTATGAATCCATCAAAGCGCGGTTTCTGGGACCGGACAAGTCCAGCCCTTACACCGTGTTGGGAATTGACCCCATGATTTCCGATGACGATCTCAAAAAATGCTACCGGCGTCTGATTAAGAAAAACCATCCTGATAAAATGATTGCGGATGGCGTGCCCCGCGAATTTATTGAAGTTGCCAATGAGAGATTGGCTGCCATCAATGCGGCCTATGACATAATTTCCAGTCAGCGCGGATTAAAATAGCAGAAACGTGCCGAGCAGGCAGGGGTGGAAATTAATGTCCTCACAGGAATTCATTGATCGACCTTCGCAAAATTTCGATGCTCGGGCAGAAGGCGCGGCGATCAAGCTGTTAATTATTCACTATACCGGCCTGCCGAGCCTGAAAGAGAGCCTTGATCGCTTGAGCGATCCTGCCAGCAAAGTCAGTGCACATTATTTGATTGATGAAGAGGGCAATATTTTCAGAATGGTTAAAGAGGACCAACGCGCCTGGCACGCGGGCTTTGCAAGATGGCAGAAAGAAAGCGATATTAACACTCTCTCCATTGGCATCGAATTGCAGAACCCCGGTCATGAATGGGGGTTGGAAATATTTCCCAAATCCCAAATGAACGCGCTCTCTGCATTGGCCAATGAAATTATCAAAAGGCATGACATCAGACCTGAAGCTGTTCTCGGTCATAGCGATGTAGCCCCAGCGAGGAAAGAAGATCCCGGGGAGCTGTTTGACTGGCAATTTCTTGCAGACTCCGGTGTCGGTCTTTGGCATGGTCTTGATGATGCCCAGACCGCATCAACAGAATCTCTCAATGTTTCTGAGGGAAATGAGTTTCTTCTGGATATGGAAAAGTTTGGTTATGACCTGGAAGCTCAGCAGACGGACCAGGTGGTTCGTGCCTTTCAACGCCACTGGCGTCAGGCTTCGCTTACGGGGAAGCCTGATTTAGGGAGTTTGAGAGCCCTAAGGGCGCTTGTTTTGAAATCAAATCAGGACTGAGACTGATTACCACTATCATCGCCCTTCAGGTCTTCATTGGTATGTCGGGCATTCTCCTGATCACCAATCAAACCATCCGGCAGCCGCTTCAGTTGATCCTTGGTGCGGGGGGTATTATTTGGACCCAGTGGTATGGGGTCATCACTATCTTTATCGTCGCCGCCAAAAATCCCGAAAATGCCGCAGGCACTGAGCGAAAAACTTAAAACCAGAATTATCAGAAAACGCATGGGTCACACCTTGTGGATTGTTTGAGCTAACCTCGATTATCTAAGCGGGCGCACTTTGCCGCCTGTTGTCACCAATTGCAAGACTTAGGCTCAATTGCTGCCTTCACCGGTATTGGAAGCCGCCGGGTTGCACGGGCCTGGCAGGCGGGAAGAGGGATGGTCCTCAGCATCTTGTGCCAGCTTCTCTACCAGTCTCAGTGCCACTATAATGGCGATCACTCCAAATATGATCCCACCCAGAGTGTGTCCCATGAGCACACCTTCGGCCCCAAACCATTTGCCTCCGAAATAGACAAACGGAATCGTGCCCAGAGTGGCTCTGCCGAAGTTCATGCCCGTAGACCAGGTTGGCCGGCCCAGATTATTAAAACCGGCGTTGGCTACAAATAGTCCACCGGCAAAAACAAAAGTGACCGCAAGATATTTACAATAGAGCGTAATCAATCGTGCCGCTTCGTCGGTCATATGAAAGGCTGCGACTATTTGATCGGCAACCAGATAGAGGACGAAGGAAACGACCAGCACAAAAACAAAAGAGAAGGCAATACTGTCCCGGAAGGTTTTGCGAATTCGGTCGAATTTTCGCGCGCCCAGATTTTGTCCGATTATTGGCCCCACCACACCTGACAGGGCAAACACGACCCCGAACACCACATGCATCAGTTTGGTAATGATGGACATGCCCGCTACCGCGCTATTTCCAAATTCGGACATGCCGTAAATCACATAAGCAGACCCGATCGGGGTGGCAATATTCGTCAGCACCGCTGGCACGGCAATGGCTGAAATGGAAGCCAGGTGGCTGCGAAAAAGCCGCAGGGAGAAGGGTGCCACTATTTTATGCACAATTATGATGGCATGGAGCGCCATGGCGAGCATAACCAGACGGCTGATTACGGTGGCAATGGCGGCTCCCTCAATGCCGAGTTCAAATCCGAAAATAAGTATGGGGTCCAGGATGCCATTCACGGCTGCACCCGAAAGCGTTAAAATCATGGACCGTTTGGCGTCTCCAAGCGCGCGCAGCAGCCCAGCAGAGACGATTGCCAAACCGACAACGGGCATGGAAGCAATAACAATACGCAAATAACCGGACGCCAGCCCGTGGGCTCTTCCTTCCGCACCCAGCAAGGTCAGGAGTACGGGTATGGAAAACCAGATGAGCAGGGCAACCACAGCGGTTACGATCAGGCTGTAGACAAAGACGTTCATTGAAAGCTGTTTGGCGCGCTTTGATTTCCGGGCACCGACGGCTTTTGATACCAAAGCACCCATCGCTATCATCAATCCTATTGAGACTGAGGCGGTAAAAAAGAGAATGGTGCCGCCGAAACCCACCGCAGAAGTTACGGCGATGTCATCCAGTAAACTGAGGAAGTAAATATCGGCAAAATCCACCAGGAACAGAGCCATCAGGCCAATGCTGGCCGTGGATGTCATCACAAATATATGATGAATGATCGGCCCGGTTGTGAATTTTGCCTCAGTCATGGTTTGGTCTCGCTGTCATTCGCGCGCACTTTGGCCTGCCTTCACATGAATTGCACGCACTAATCGACGATCCGCGCAAATCAAGGGTCAAGACGCAAAATCTCTGGGAAAGAGGCCTTGAAAACTTCGTTTTGACGCTTTCCATCTTACTACTCCACAGTCCGGGAGAACTCACAATTGGTTAACCATTCGTTCACAATTTCGGCATATCTTGTGGTTATGGTACTTCGGATCACCATATTAGGTAGGTCCAAGAACTGGGGAAACGGCCCTAACGGGTCGTAACCCCGGCAAACCAGAAGGAGAAACGCCATGGTCAAAGGATTTGAACGGCAAGACTTCTCTCGATACAGCGCGGATTGCAAACGGGCGAACCGACATTTGTGGAATGCTTTCAAGCTGGCCGAGAAAAACGGTGTGGCCAAAGAAGCATTGGCCACCGCTTTCCTCAATGCAGCCACCACCCTGATGGTTGAATCTGGTGGCAGACAAATGGCACAATCATCTCTGCAGGTCACCTATGACCGGATTGAACATGGGGAATTTGATACCAGAGGATTGACCCACTAGCCGGGCATTCTCTCCATGTTGGGCACGGGCCTCGCACCAGACCAGATATGCTGGGCGGAGCGGCGCTGGTCGCGCTCTCATTTCCGGGCTCTAATTTTCTTTAATTATACATAGTATGTGGATAAGCTCGTTTACGAATCCTGAGTCGAGTGGCTCAGGTGTTTTGGAGGAGGCTGGGTTATTTCTTTCAAAGATTTATATTGTACTGGTTCACACCATGATTCCTGGACTATCCCCCAGGACTTCGATCTCGTTTTCAATTTTAACTATGATAACGACAAGAAAGATCTCCTGGCATTATACGAAAAAGGAAAAGAGAAGCAGTGGAATGCTCAGCACCGGATCGATTGGTCTCTGGAACTTGATCCTGATAATCCGGCCCAAATTCCCGATCAATTCTTCCCTCTTCACGGCATGCCCTTTTGGGAAAAGATGGATGCCAAAAACAAGGCAGAGGGGCGAAATCATTTTCAGGCCTGGAATAATTCGCAATTTTTGCATGGTGAGCAGGGCGCGCTGATTTGTGCCGCAAAGATCGTTCAGCAGGTTCCGGATATGGAAGCCAAATTTTATGCCTCGACCCAAGTCATTGATGAAGCACGCCACGTGGAAGCATACAAGATGCTGCTGGAGAAATTGGGTATTGTTTATCCTATGAGTGCGCCGCTGAAGGAGCTTCTGGATCAGGTGTTGCGGGACAGGCGGTGGGATATGACCTATCTGGGCATGCAGGTTGTGATTGAAGGCCTGGCGCTGGCAGCATTCGCGGGAATTCGAGATTTAGGCGAAAATGATCTGGCAACCCAGGTCAATGCCTATGTGATGCAGGATGAAGCTCGCCATGTTGCTTTTGGGCGACTGGCTTTACGAGAATTTTACCCGGAACTCACCCAAAAGGAACGAGACGAGCGAGAAGAATTTCTGGTGGAAGCCTGTTATTTGATGCGCGACAGATTTTCGGCCATCGAAGTGTGGGAGAATTTGGGGTATCCGGTGAAAGATTGCATCAAATATCTGGACGAAAGCGAAGGCATGCAGCTGTTTCGTAAAATGCTCTTTAATCGCATTGTACCGGTGGTGAAGGATATCGGGCTTTGGGGCAAGCGGGTTCAGGATGGCTATCGAAAAATGGGTATTCTGGATTTTGCC
>JACZYI010000146.1 GCA_022571175.1 Pseudomonadota bacterium | reverse complement strand
AGCAGGGAGGCCGAAGCGGTTTTACGACAGGGTGCTGCCCTTGATTTGCAGGCCCTGGCAAAAACAACGGGAGTTTGACCCGACACAGCAAATTCACTTGACCTTGGCACGCGAATCGCCACATCAAGAGGGAACTGAATAACACTCAGGAATCTACATGCTGCACCGTTTCATATCGTTTTTTGATGCCTTTCGCAGAAATCCTCCGCCGGTGGTGGCGGTCATCCGCCTGGCGGGTGTGATTGGGCCCGGGGGTCGCTTTCGCAATGCCTTAAATCTTGAGGGCATGCGAAAGACCATTGCCAGTGCCTTTGCCATCAAGGGTGTCAAGGCGGTGGCCTTGGCTATTAATTCACCGGGAGGGTCACCGGTCCAGTCTGCCCTGATTATGCAACGAATCAGAGATTTGGCTGCCGAAAAAGATATTCCGGTTTTAGCCTTTGCCGAAGATGTGGCGGCTTCTGGAGGCTATATGCTGGCCCTGGCAGGAGACGAAATTTATGCCCATGAGGCCTCCATAATGGGGTCAATCGGTGTGGTGTCCTCCAGTTTTGGGTTTACCGAGGCCATTAAAAAGCTTGGTATTGAGCGGCGTCTCTATACTTCGGGTGAGAAAAAAGCGCTCCTGGATGCCTTCAGCCCCGCCAAAAAAGAAGATGTGGCACGACTCATGGAAATTCAGTCAGAAATCCACGACTATTTTAAATCTATGGTGCGGGAACGCAGGGGTCGGAAGCTTAAAGGCCCTCGGGCCAAAATCTTTTCTGGAGATGTCTGGTTGGGCACTGAAGCCAAAAAACTCGGACTGATAGATGAAATTGGCGAGTTGCGCACGGTGTTGCGTGAAAGATTTGGAAAACAGGTACGAATTCGCCCTGTGGGGCTGAAAAAACCCGGATTTTTCAGTCTTTTCGGTGGCAGGAATGAAGGTCGATTATCGGGTTTTAATGCTGTTGGAGGGGGCCTCTGGGTCAATGATTTCCTTGAGGCAATTGAAACACGCGGTTTCTGGGACAGGTTTGGACTCTGAGCCCGGGAACCTCCCATTGGCGAATTTCGAGCTGAAGGGTGTCCCGCGTCCCATTTTTCCCTTGCACTTGCGCTTTCTTGGACGTACACCGGCCAACGCAAAAAAGGCTTGCAGGAGTGTAGCTCAAATGGTAGAGCACCGGTCTCCAAAACCGGGGGTTGCGGGTTCGAGTCCCTCCACTCCTGCCAATATTTTCGCTGTTCGCCAAATCCAGAAACTGGAGGAGGGGGGACAGTGGTTTTATTGCGTTTTGGAGACAGGGCATTTAGAGAATGGCACGAGCGGGATTAACAAACGATCAGAATGATTTAGCTTAAGTGATGGCGAAAACAACTCCTGGAGAATTCGTCCGTCAGGTGCGTCAGGAATTTTCGAAGGTTTCCTGGCCTACAAGGCGCGAAGCGACAGTCACTACTGTGATGGTTTTCATCATGGTGACGGTCATGTCGCTTTTTTTTCTGGGTGTGGATTCCCTTCTCGCGCTTGGCATTGAATGGATTTTAGGATTGGGAAGCTAACCGGCCATGAGCGAACCCCGTTGGTATATTATTCACGCCTATTCCGGTTATGAGCGTCGAGTCGCCGATACCATAATCGAGCGAGCCGCTGCGCAGGAAATGGATGAGCTGATTTTGGAAGTTATGGTGCCCATGGAAGAAGTGGTGGAGATAAAACGCGGACAACGCGTCAAATCCGAGCGGAAATTCTTCCCGGGCTACGTCCTGATCAAGATGATAATGACCGAGGATGCTTATCATGTGATAAAGGACACACCGAAAGTGACTGGTTTTCTGGGGCCGCAAGGCAATCCTACAGCCATTTCGGACCAAGAGGCAGCCCGCATTCTTCATCAGGTTGAAGAAGGCGTTGAGCGCCCGCGTTCCACTATCAGTTTCGAAATTGGAGAAGAAGTGCGCGTCACCGACGGGCCTTTCAATAGTTTCAATGGCCATGTGGAAGACGTGGACGAGGAACGCAGCCGGCTCAAAGTATCGGTTTCAATCTTTGGTCGGCCAACACCGGTTGAGCTTGAGTTTACCCAGGTGGAAAAAACCTGAGCTCAGTCGTTAAATCGCGTGGGAGGCTCGCCATAGCCGTACCACGCTCCCTTCGTGGGCAAAAGCGGTGCGCCCCGCTAAAATGAAAAGGGACTGACATGGCAAAGAAGATAGATGGCTATCTAAAGTTACAGGTGCCCGCAGGACAGGCCAATCCATCGCCACCCATTGGGCCAGCGCTTGGCCAGCGCGGAGTCAATATTATGGAATTTTGCAAGGCTTTTAATGCCGCAACCCAGGGCATGCAGTCGGGCATGCCCATTCCAACAACCATCACGGTCTATGCGGATCGCTCTTTCAGTTTTGTCACCAAGACCGCACCGGCATCCTATTTTTTGAAAAAAGCCGCCCGAGTGAAAAAAGGCTCCAATGAGCCGGGTCGGGAAATTGTCGGTTCGGTAACCGATGCTCAGGTGAGGGAAATCGCCGAGCTTAAAATGGTTGACCTTAATGCCAGCACTATTGAGCAGGCCATGCGTATTATTGAAGGGTCTGCCCGGTCTATGGGCCTTGAGGTCAGGAGGTAGGGCGATGGTCATGAAAAGCAAAAGAAACAAGAAAATTCGTGATGGTCTTGGTCCCGAGCAAACCTATTCTTTGGTGGAAGCCGTGAAGCTTCTCAAGGAAAAGGCCAGTGTCAAATTTGATGAGACCGTCGAGATTGCCATGAAATTGAATATTGATCCCAGGCATGCAGACCAGATGGTGCGGGGCGCGATTACCTTGCCCCATGGAACGGGTAAAGCAGTCCGGGTTGGCGTTTTTGCCAAGGGTGACAAAGCCGACGAAGCGAAAGCCGCTGGAGCCGATGTTGTTGGCGCCGACGATCTGGCCGAACAAGTGCAAAAGGGTGAGATCGATTTTGATCGTTGTATCGCCACCCCCGACATGATGGCGGTGGTGGGCAGGTTGGGCAAGATTTTGGGGCCAAAGGGCATGATGCCCAATCCCAAACTCGGCACCGTGACCATGGATATCAAGAAGGCGGTGAGCGAAGCCAAAGGCGGTCAGGTTCAGTATCGGGCTGAAAAGGCTGGCATCATTCACGCAGGCGTTGGCAAAGCCAGCTTCGAACACACTGCTTTGGAAGAAAATTTAGCGACCTTTATCGGTGCGATTATGAAGGCCCGGCCTTCAGGTGCAAAGGGCAAGTTTGTCAAGAGTATCGCAATCTCGTCGTCCATGGGTCCGGGGTTGAAAATTGAAGATGCCAGCTTGAGCGCACAGCGCTAGGCGGGATGTAGAGTTTCCCTTTATGGGGAAAATTGGAACCCAAGAGATCAAGAGATTTTGGAAAGTTCCACTGTCCAAGATTGCAGGTGCTGGAAAGACGGGCACGAAATTTGCCCAGTTGGAACGGCTTAAAAATGAAAAGGGAAAGCGGACCTTTTCGCCAGCATGAGATGGGGATCGGAAATGTCTGGAGATAACCAGATAATCCGCGGTTTCCGGTGGTCGGGTGAAAATCCCGCTCCACAGACGAAGCCGGGGCGCGTGCCCCCGGGACAGTCGTAAGAGAGGCATCCTTAGGGGTGTCGTGGCTCAAATCGGAAAGACCGAGAGGTTTTTCAAACTTGGAGACGATAAGTGGATAGAGCCCAAAAAGTGGAGCTGGTTTCAACACTTAACCAGATTTTCTCGACCAGTAATGTGGTTGTGGTGACACACTACAGTGGTTTATCGGTCAAGGAAATCACGGACCTTCGCAGCCAAATGCGGGAAGCGGGGGCCAGCTTCAGGGTAACGAAGAACAGGCTGACCAAACTGGCGCTGGAAGGCACCGAGAAAAGCCCCTTGTCGGAATTCTTTACGGGTCCGACCGCGATTGGTTTTTCCGATGATCCGGTGGCAGCCCCAAAAGTGCTCGTCAAATTCGCCAAAGGCAATGAAAAGCTCGTTGTTCTTGGCGGCATGATGGGCGATCAGGCGCTTGGCCTTGAGGGAATTCAGGCGCTTGCCGCCTTGCCTTCGATGGATGAGCTCCGGGGTAAAATTGTGGGTCTCTTGAAGGCACCGGCAACCAAAATTGCTGGTGTGCTCCAGGCCCCTGCTGGACAGCTAACCCGTGTCATTGGTGCTTATGGTGCCAAGGAGGCGGCTTGAATTCCCGAACTGAAGGTCCAACTGGATATCAACTGATCAATTGGAGACACGAAAATGGCTAATATCGAAAAAATTGCGGATGAGCTTTCGGGCCTTACCGTGATGGAAGCGGCGGAATTATCAAAGCTTCTGGAAGAAAAATGGGGCGTCTCAGCAGCAGCACCGGTTGTGGTGGCTGCAGCGGGCGCACCAGCCGGTGAAGCGGTGGAAGAAAAGGATTCTTTCGACGTTGTGCTGACCTCTTATGGCGAGAAGAAAATCAATGTCATCAAGGAAGTTCGCAGCATGACCGGACTTGGTCTGAAAGAGGCCAAAGACCTCGTTGAAGGCGCACCTAAAACGGTGAAAG
The DNA here is from genome assembly GCA_022571175.1 of Pseudomonadota bacterium. Lineage (GTDB taxonomy): Bacteria > Pseudomonadota > Alphaproteobacteria > Sphingomonadales > SMXR01 > JACZYI01. The sequence continues at coordinate 596 of JACZYI010000146.1, read as the reverse complement.
AGGCTGTCAGCAAGGACGAGGCCGAAGAACTGAAGAAAAAGCTGGAAGGTGCTGGCGCCACAGTGGAGCTGAAATAGCCTTTTGGAGATTGGTATTGGCGGGTCCGGCAGTTGTCGGACCCGGCCAGACCACCGACGGGCAAATCGTCGGAAATTGAGTAATTATGCCGCAAGTCCGAATGGGTTGGTGGCATTGGCTGTTTGAAACGGGAATGAGGCAGAGCATGGCAACGTCATTTACTGGCCGCAAGAGAGTACGCAAAAATTTTGGCACCATTCAACAGGTCGCCAAAATACCGAATCTGATAGAGATTCAGAAACGGTCATATGATCAGTTTATTAATCCTCATGCGACGGAAGAAGAGCGCAAAACCTCCGGTTTGGAAAAAGTGCTGCGATCGGTATTTCCGATTTCGGATTTTTCCAACTCTTCTTCGCTTGAGTATAAGGAATATACGCTGGAAGCGCCCAAATATGATGTGGAAGAATGTCAACAACGGGGCATGACCTATGCCAGTCTGGGTCAGTACCAGCGCGCAGTCGAAGACTATGACGGGGCCATCCAAATCAGCCCGTCGAACGCATCAGCCTACAACC
>JACZYI010000145.1 GCA_022571175.1 Pseudomonadota bacterium | reverse complement strand
CTCTGTCGGACCGTGCAGGGGGGCAAATCTAGCTTTTTTGGCCGCGATCATCTTTTTGTCTTCACCATTGCGGTTTGCCCGTAATATGGGTTAAAAAGGCGTGACTCTCCAAATGCTTAAGGGATTCCAAGTCCTATGCAACTCTATCTGCCCATCGCGGAAATGTCGCTGAACATTTTCTTGTTGTTGGGGATGGGTGCGGGCGTTGGTTTTCTTTCAGGAATGTTCGGGGTTGGTGGCGGCTTTCTGATGACGCCCTTGCTCATTTTTGCAGGTGTGCCACCCGCTGTGGCCGTGGCCACCGAGGCCAACCAGATCACGGCCACCTCGGTTTCGGGCGCATTGGCACATTGGCGACGTGCTGGCGTTGATTTCCGAATGGGCGGCATGCTCATTGCTGGCGGCGCGGTGGGCAGTTTTATTGGTGCCCAGATTTTTACAGCACTTCGTTCTGCCGGGCAAGTGGACCTGATGATCTCATTGGTCTATGTGCTCTTCCTTGGCAGTATTGGCATTTTGATGCTGTGGGAAAGCGTCAGGGCCTGGCGGAAAAGGGTTATGGGTGTGGCCGAACCTGCCAGGAGACGAAATCATTCAAGCTGGATACACGCCCTGCCTTTTAAAATGCGTTTCAGAAAATCTCGGCTCTATATCAGTGTCTTGCTGCCCATTGCTATTGGTGTTGTGGTGGGCATTCTGGCGGCTATTATGGGTGTGGGTGGCGGGTTTATAATGGTTCCGGCAATGATTTATATCCTTGGCATGCCCACAAATGTAGTTATTGGGACATCCTTGTTCCAGATTATTTTTATAACCGCATTTGTGACCTTCCAGCATTCTGTAAACACCCAGACAGTTGACATATTGCTGGCTCTGGTTTTGCTCACGGGTGCCGTGGTTGGCGCGCAGGTTGGCGCTCGTGTGGGGTATCGTCTCAGAGGTGAGCAGGTGAGAGCGTTGCTGGCGCTATTGGTGATAGCTGTGGGCAGTCGCATGGCCTGGACGCTATTCACAAGCCCCAGCGAACTTTTCTCCATTTCGGCGGTCTTGCCATGAACAGAGGTTGCTGGATATTGCTCTCGCTGTTTTTTCTGGTCCTCATAGCACCAGGCGGGGCGCAATCTGACGAAATAATTGCAGATCTTTCAGATCACGAAATTGAACTTCGCTACAGTTTTGCCGGTAGGGATCTTCTGCTCTTTGGGGCGATTGATCATGAAGGCACCCGGGCGGACGCTGCGCCTTACGATGTTGTGGTGGTTGTGCGAGGCCCTGATAGCGTGCTGATTGTGCGAAAAAAAGAGAAGATTGCTGGCATTTGGGTCAATCAGGCGGCGATGATCTTTGAGGCTGTGCCCGGATATTACGCTCTGGCGAGTAGTCGTGAATTGACCTCTATTACATCTCAGGCCGTGCTTTCCGAGAATAAAATCGGTTTTGATAATTTGGGTTTCCGCAAAACAAACCCGAATACAGCCGAAAGAACGGCTTTTAGCGATGGACTTATAAGAAACAAGATAAATAACGGTCTCTATATCAGTGAGGAGAGCGGCCTCAGACTGATGGAAAACACACTCTTCCAGGCCCGTATTCATTTTCCCGCCAATGTACCGGTGGGACATTACCAGGCCAGCATTTATCTTTTTCGATCGGGTGAGTTGGTGGCTAGCCAGGAAACACCTCTGGAAATCAATAAAGCTGGCTTTTCCAGAGCGGCATACACTTTTGCCAACGAGCATCCCGCACTCTATGGCGCACTTGCTATTCTGATTGCCCTTATGGCTGGCTGGATTGTGGGAATTCTGGGCCGGGAACGCCTTGGATAGCTCAGTTTCCGATTGTGCCCCTGCGTTTTATTCGAAAAAACAAATCACCTCCCCTATCTTCAACCAGCAACAATTGATGCCCGGCCGATTTGCAATATGCGGGAAGGTCATGGATGGTTGAAGAGTCCGAAGCGAGGACTTCCAAAATTTCACCGACGCTCATTTCGGCCAATTTCCGCCGCACTTCCAGCACGGGTTCAGGAGACTTCAAACCGGTAATATCTAGGTGGTGCATCTAAATCTGTCCCCAAAAACATTCTCCCCCAAATCTCAATAATGGCAGATGGAAGTCAGGCTATGCACCCAACCTCAATATTTTCTTAAAATGGTGAAGGCTGTTGGTAAATCTGATGTGTTCTAATGTAGCACGGTGCCAGCGGGAACTTCTTCATTCATGGCAATATCGAGCAGATGTTTGTGGATTCCGCGCCATAGTTCAAGGCCCTCATCATCACCCAGGTTTTTCATTTTACAGAGTGCCTGTGACGCATATCTGAGTGCGGACATACCGAACCGCTTGGTCAGATTTTCTGCTACGATACCAAAATAAATATTGGGATCAAAATTCAATGTTGCGAGCATGACAATTCTCCTTGCCCGACTATGTGGTGCAAGTTTGAGGCCAATACAGTCCCTCTCTAACTCATTATAATTACAATATAAAATACGAATTATTTGGGGTCAGACGAACATGGCCGCAAGAGTGGGCAAGGGATAGGTCAAAATTGCCGGGCTATTTTGGTGTCAGGCGGGTGGCTTGCACACAAACAGTTCAACCGGAATATCATCAAGAAGGTCATCCCGCACATAGTCAAAACCGATTTGTTCCAAAAGCCGCCGACTGGCTTTGTTGCCAGCCATCACATGAGCCACAACCTGGTCGGCCTCAAGATCATTGAAGGCAATTTCCAACAGGCGTTTTGAGCCTTCAGAAGCAAAGCCATAACTCCAGAATTCGGGCTTAAACCGAAATCCAAGCTCAAGCAAACCCTGGTCTTGGGTTGGTCGCAGATGAATCACGCCTATGGTCTGGCCCGTATCCCGTTTGATTACGGTCAGGTAACCGGTGAGGCGGCCCTCCGGTTCCAGCCTTTTGAGCATCATTTGATCGTAGGCCGAAAATTCCTCGGGAATGGGAACGGGCACATAACGCATGACTTCTGCGTTAGTGTCCATTTCGAAGGTATCTGGAAAATCAGCCCGCTCAATGGGCCTGAGTATCAGCCTTTCGGTCGTGATCGGGCAACCCGGAATTTCAAAACCCGCACGGCTGAAGGATTTAGCCATCAGGTATCGCCATTCCAAAGGCTTTCAGAATAAACACATATTCTTCTGCCACTTCATTCAGGCTGTCGAATCTCCCGGATTTTCCACGATGTCCAGCACCCATGTTGGTTTTCAGCAAAAGCAAATTATCGTCGGTTTTTGTGGCGCGCAGGCGGGCCACCCATTTGGCTGGTTCCCAGTAGGTTACCCTGGGATCATTCAAGCCTGCTGTGACCAGCATCGGCGCATAATCCTGAGCCGTGATATTGTCATAGGGGCTGTAGGAAAGGATATATTCAAAGGCAGCTTTGTCGGTTATGGGGTTGCCCCATTCCGGCCATTCAATGGGCGTCAGGGGCAAGCTGTCATCGAGCATGGTATTCAGTACATCTACGAACGGCACATGGGCCACCACCACCCGCCATAATTCGGGGTTGGAATTTGCCACATAGCCCATCAGTTCGCCGCCGGCACTTCCCCCCGAGATAGAGATATTTCCGGTTTTGGTATAATTTTCTTCAATCAAAAACCTGGCCACATCAACAAAGTCATGGAAGGTATTGGTGCGCTTGAAGAGTTTGCCATCCTGGTACCATTGATAGCCCATTTCATCACCACCTCTCACATGCGCGATGGCATAAGCAAAACCTCGATCAAGAAGAGATAGCCGCGCGGTTGAAAAACGGGGAGGAATGCCAAAACCGTATGCACCATAACCATAAAGATGAAGCTTCCCGCTGCCATCCAGTGGGTAATTTTTGTGATAGACGATGGAAACCGGCACCTGAACACCATCCCGCGCCGTTGCCATTAACCGTTCGGTCTTGTAATTGCTCGCGTCATAGCCCGAGGGTATCTCCTGGATTTTCAGGGTTTCCAGGCGCTGGTCATCCAAATGATAATCAAAGACCGTATCTGGCGTGACCATGGATTCATAATTAAGCCTGAGCGACCGGGTGTCCGCTTCCGGGTTGTGTCCAATGCTTACTGCATAGGCGCTTTCGGGAAATTCAATAAAATGCTCTCCCCCGTCATGAGCTCGAATCCGAATTTGATCCAGTCCGCCCACACGCTCCTGAAGTGCCAGAAAACTTCCGAAGCTGACCATGCCCCGCAAATAATGTTTATCTGAGCCGGGCACCAACTCCTGCCAGTTGTCGTATATGGGATCATTTTCCGGAGCGGTAACAATACGGAAATTCTTGTGAGTGTCATTGGTGCGGATAAAAAACCGACCGTTGCCATGGTCGACGTAATATTCCAGTCCTTTTTTCCGGGCGGCTATCAGTACGGGTTGGGCCAAGGGGTCGTGGGCCGGGACAATTCGAACTTCGCTGGTCACATGATCGCCGGTTGAGATAATAATAAATTCCCGGCTCTGACTTTTACCAAGGCCCACAAAGAAGGAACCATCTTTTTCCTCGTAAATGACGGGGTCATCCTCGGTTGAGGTGCCGAGGCGATGAAGCTTTACCCTGTAGGGTCGCCAGTGTTCATTGATTTCCAGATAGAAAAAAGCATTCCCATCCTCAGCCCAAACCGGGGCATTCAGGGTTTCAGGAATTTCGTCGCCCAACATATCCCCGGTAGCGAGATTCTTAACATGCATGGTAAAGCGTTCTGATCCGTTCAAATCCTCGGACCAAGCCAATAATGTATGATCTGGGCTTACATCCATGCCGCCGTTTGTGAAAAACTCATGTTCTTCGGCACGGGCATTTTCATCCAGTATAATTTCTTCATTATTGCCGGTCAGAGAGGTACGGACCCAAAGCCGGTATTCTGCCCCCTCCTCAAATCGCCAGCTATAGAGATAGTTACCGTCTTTTACCGGGACGGAGGCGTCATCTTCCTTCAGCCGCCCTTTCAATTCTTCAAAGATGGAGTCCACGAGCGTGCGGTAAGGCGACATATGGGCTTCGAAATAATCATTTTCTGCGCGCAGATAGGCCAGAACCTCTTCATCATCAACCAGAGGGTAGCTCTCGTCCTTCAGGGCAGAATAGGGGTCTTGCACAGTTATGCCGTGATAAGTAAAGCTCTTGGGTGAGAGGG
>JACZYI010000144.1:1753-5156 GCA_022571175.1 Pseudomonadota bacterium | reverse complement strand
TGAAGAATAACCTTGTGGCCAATTGTGACCCCCGCACCAATATCCAGCGGAGCCCCAATATCCGTATGAAGAACAGAGGCATCCTGAATATTTGAATTTTCACCTATGGTTATCCATTCATTGTCCCCCCGCAAAACGATCTGATACCAGACGCTTGCGCCTGCCATCAACCGTACGCGCCCAATGAGTGAGGCATCGGGTGCAACAAAACCCACTTTGTCATCAAGCTCCGGTTGCTGACCATCCAGTGCATAAATCATTCATTTCATCTCCTTGTGGCCCAGTCGCTTAGTCATTTCTTTTGACAGTCTGAATTACCGCATCTAAACCCGAATCGAAACACTTCTCTGACCAGCGTTGATAAAAGGCAAATGAGATTTATGATTCCAGAGACTGAAACATTTGTCACTCATCTGGAGTGCAGCGATACCGGCAAACATTATGCCGCCGATACCATTCATAATCTTTCAGACACCGGGATGCCCTTGCTGGTTCGTTATGATCTGGACGCGGTAGCTAAAGCCCTGCCCCGCGATCACCTTGCTGCCCGTGACCCGGACATGTGGCGATATCGTGAGCTGCTACCGGTTCGCCATGCCGGGAATATTGTAAGCCTGGGTGAAACACAGACCCCCATCATTAGCTGCCCGAAACTTGCAGTCGCACTTGGGGCTGACCCGGATGTCCTCATGGTGAAAGATGAAGGGCGCCTGCCCACAGGCTCGTTCAAGGCTCGCGGGCTGGTTATGGCAGTTTCCATGGCCAAGGAACTGGGCATTACGCGCATTGCCATGCCCACTGCAGGAAATGCTGGAGCCGCACTGGCAGCCTATTGCAGCCGGGCTGGCATTGAGAGCTATATCTTTTGCCCTGACGACACACCTGAAATCAATATTCGCGAAACTTCGCTGCAGGGTGGCAAGGTTTATCGCGTGAATGGACTGATTAACGACTGCGGAAAAATTGTCGGCGAGGGAAAAGAAATTATGGGCTGGTTTGATTTTTCCACCCTGAAAGAGCCCTATCGCATTGAAGGCAAAAAAACCATGGGGCTGGAACTTGCCGAACAGTTGAACTGGGAACTGCCGGATGTGATTTTCTACCCCACCGGTGGTGGCACGGGACTGATCGGTATGTGGAAGGCCTTTGAGGAAATGGAAGCTATTGGCTGGATTGGTGCCCAGCGACCTCGAATGGTGGCGGTGCAATCCGAGGGTTGTGCACCGATTGTTCGTGCTTATGAAGAAGGAAGCAAACACGCAAAGTTTTGGGAAAATGCCGAGACCATCGCCGCCGGGATCAGAGTTCCGGTTGCAATTGGTGATTTTCTGATTTTGAATGCGATCCGGGAAAGTGGCGGATTTGCCATCGCTGTTCCAGATTGTGAGATCATGGCCGCTCGCGCGCAAATAGGCAGCATTGAGGGCCTTCATATTGGACCCGAGGGAGCTGCAACTGTGGCGGCCTATAAACGGGCACTCGAATCGGGTCTTTTAAAAGCAAATGAGAGTGTAGTGCTCTTCAATTGCGGTTCAGGTCTCAAATATGAGATGCCGGATCAGTCCAGGGTCATTGATGTTAATGACCCCGACAAATACAGCAAATTATAAATAATACTAAATAAGTATTGATTCCCAGAGACTTCTCCCCTAAGACTGCGCCGCTCAGTAGGGGGTCGGTGGGTAAATACCAAGCATGTAGCTTGTCCTATAGTCTCCTTCAGGCAAGAATATGAAGGAAGAAACTACTCGCATAAATATTGCACCATTAAGAAAACTCTATGAATACTGGTGCCAATTAAGGGGTGATAACCTGTCTCCCCAGCGGGCTGATCTTTTACCCGAAAATCTGGGACCATGGCTCGGTCACATCAATTTGATCGACGTGATTGATCAAGGTGAGAGATTTCGAGTCCGTTTGCACGGCACTAAAGTTACTGAAATATTCAATCATGACCTCACCGGAAAATACGTAGATGACTTTATTCCGGCGGAGGATTTGCGCTATGTTTTAAAGTCCCTGAAAATGCTGGTGGAGACCAAACGCCCGCACCATGTTTTAATTGAATATGATGAAGGTGGTCATCACAGATATGTTGAGAAAATCCGCCTTCCCATTGCCATCGGTGAAAATCCGGTCGCGATTATTTTATCCGCTTGTTACCTTGTGCGGGACGACCAGTTACCGCTCGATACCAACCGGTATATCCGGGCTCACAGAACAGCAGTCGTCCAGCCACTTTGAATCTGTCAGAATTGTTCGTTTTTATTTGTGGCTAAATTGGCTTAAACAAGATTCCACAAATTTTGTTCCAATGCCAAGGATCTGCTTTGACTGGACTCCTGATGAAAACGGCGGAGATCGTGTTCGACGAGACCGGTACGCCCTGTTCTCAATTATATGACGACAGATATTTCTCACGCCAGGGAGCGGCCGGAGAGTGTCATCATGTTTTCCTTAAAGGCATTGGGGCCCCGGAAATTTGGCACCACAGCCAGCGATTTTGCTTGGGCGAGTTGGGCTTTGGCGCTGGTCTGAATTTTCTTCATACCTGGAAATTCTGGAGGGAAACGGCGAACCCCGGTTCGATTCTTGATTATTTTGCCATCGAAGGACGCCCGCTATCCCGCGCTGACCTGGCAAATATACTGTCGGGCTACAAGGATCTGAAACAACAAGTTTCATGCCTGCTGGATCAATATCCACCCCCGATCAGTGGCTTTCATCACCTGATATTTGACCAGGGTCGGGTACGATTAACCTTAGCCCTCGGCCCTGCAGACCAAATGATCAAGGGCATTCGAGGTGCTTTTGACGCCTGGTATCTGGATGGATTTTCCCCTGCAAAAAATCCTGAGATGTGGTCTGAGGCATTGATTAAAAAGATTGCGAACCTATCGGTTAAAGGCGCTCCTGTAGCCACATATTCTGTGGCCGGACTGGTCCGGCGCAGCTTGAAAGCCAGTGGTTTTGAAACCGAGATACGAGACGGATTTGGCCCCAAAAAGCAATGCTTGCGGGGGTATTTCCGGGGCACGGGTTTGAAACTTCCCGCTTTCGGTTCATCCGTCCGAATAGCCGTGATTGGTTCGGGTATCGCCGGTCTGGCGGTTGCTTGGTCGTTAAAACGTCGTGGGTTTGAAGCCATTTTAATTGATCAAAGTTCGGACGCTCCCAACCAAGCCTCTGGTAATCCAGCCGCATTGATCGACCCGAAATTCACCCTGGGTAACGATGCCTACTGCCGCTTTCAGCTTCTGGCCTTTTATCATTGTGTTCGTTTTTACAATCAACTTGCCGCAGAAAATGAAATGGTCTGGCATGGTCGGGAAGGCATAATATCTTTTGCTACTTCTGCAACAGATCAGGAGCGCGCTCTGAAGATTTGTTCCCTGTTTCAAGA
>JACZYI010000144.1:0-1743 GCA_022571175.1 Pseudomonadota bacterium | reverse complement strand
GCCACGGGTGTTGACAGAACCGATCCTGAAAACCACAGGATCAGGAGCGCATGACGGCACCATTTGGAAACCCGGCGGATACGTCTCACCAGCAGCCATTGCTTCCATCATAAAATCTGAACTCGGAGAATCACAGACTGCCTATGTTGCCTCTTTGCAGCGTAGCGGCAATGGCTGGACTTTGCAGGATGAAAAAGGCGATGAAATTTTACATGCCGAAGCTGTTATCCTGGCCAATGGTCTGGATGCTGCCCGAATGGCACCGGAAGCGTCACTGCCCATGCGGGCCTCTCGTGGCCAGATCAGTTTTTTACCGCCGCTCACAAGACATCCACTTCCTGATCTTCCCATTACTTTTGGTGGTTATCTGACCCCTCCGGTGCCGGTAACAGACCATGGTGAGATGCATGTCTTGGGGGCTACCTTTGATGATCTGGAAGAACATACCGGGGATCACTGGCGGGCATTTTCCACCACCGGGCATCAGGAATGTCTGAACTCTCTGGCCAGGGTTCAACCGGAACAGGCCGCCGCATGGCGTGACAGCAGGGCGATGGGACGAACCGGCCTCAGAGCAACCACACCCGATTTTCTGCCAATGCTTGGCCCCGTTACGTCGGAAAATCAGATAGATGCGCAAGCTCCGAAACCGGCTCTGGAGACCGATTGGAGTGCGGGCAAAACTTCAGGCTTGTTCATCATGGCAGGGCTGGGCTCCCTGGGCTTTCAGAGCGCCCCCTATATGGCGGAAATTCTGGTGGCGCTTATGGCCGGGGCTCCCCTGCCCGCAGATGAGGCCTGTCGCGCCATTCTCGATCCGGCTCGATTTTGCTGGCGTGGCAAACGTCGCGGAGAATAATCATAGCGCGTCTTGCTGATTTTCAGGGGCCGCATTCCGGAACGCGTCCATCTCATTCAGCGCGGCATCAATCCGGACCAGATTTGGCAATCCCACCAGACTGGTTTTAAAGCGCCGGGCATTCCAAAGCTGAGGGACAAGATAAACATCGGCCATGGTCAAACTGTCGCCAAAACAATGTCTCTCGCTTCCATAGATTTCCACCAAATGTTCAAGCGCCGTAAAGCCCCGAAGAATCCAGTGATCATACCAGGCGTCAATCTGATCCTGTCCCAGTCCCAAATCCTTTTTCAGATATTTGAGAACCTGCAGATTATTTAGGGGCTGAATATCGCAGGCCACAAGATTGACCAGTGCCCTGACCCGCGCCCGCGCCACAGCATCATCAGGCAAGAGAGGCGGAGTGGGATGATTCTGCTCCAGATATTCGATTATCGCCGCAGATTGCGTCAATGCCACGCCATCCACTTCAAGCGTGGGAACCAGCCCCTGGGGGTTTTTACTCAAATAAGACGCACGGCTTTGTTCCCCCTCAACAAGGCTTACAAATACCGGCTCATAGGGAATTTCCTTGATATTCAAGGCGATACGCACACGATAGGATGAGGAACTTCTGAAAGAGGTGTAAAGTGTGTAAAGCATTGATATTCCTTTATTTTTCCTCATACTTTCCCGGAAAGCCCACTTTGGGATGTCCAGCCCTTCAGGCGTAAGTTCTGGCTTGTGGTAGCCTAGTCCAGCGGGGGGAGCAAGGGGGATGCCCGTGGACTCTCGGCCCTATCTCCCGAAGCCGTTCATCTTGGCTTCATCCAGCCCGTGTTATCCTTATGGTCATATTGGGCAAAAGGAAGGTTTTGGCAATGAAACCACGAATGGGCTTAATC
>JACZYI010000143.1 GCA_022571175.1 Pseudomonadota bacterium | reverse complement strand
CCTTTTCATTTTCATGGCATAAAATGCGGGTCATGACACAGGTGCGTATGCGGTCGCGAATGCGCATGTCCGCGAGCTTTTTTCTTTTCAGCTTTTTGAGCATGGCGTCGTCGGTCCGGGTCATCAAGAGCCCAACCATTTCCGCCGCTCCTCCCGGAAAGGACAGTTTGATAAAAGCACGAGTGATGCCCAGTTCATCGGCGGCGATCTTGATGGCTTTTTCGCTCCAGCCATCAAAGGCAACGTGCGGCAGAACCGCATCCAATATAGGGCCGCGCATTTCGTCCGGTGATTTCTGTTTTTTTCTGGCCATTAGAATTCATCCTGCTATCTGCCCCCTATACCAAATTTGCGGTAATTATCGGACTCTTTAATTTTTTGACTGCATCATGGCCCGGCATTGGCCAAAAAAGGCTTTGCTTATGGGGACCGGTCTGATATGAACGCGCGGCCTCATCAGGGAGGCGTGATTTGTGGGTTCCTTTATACCCTTAAGCAGGAATGAGACGATAATGCTGGTAACGGTAAGAGATAACAATGTGGACCAGGCGCTCCGGGCCTTGAAAAAGAAGCTCCAGCGTGAAGGTGTTTACCGTGAAATGAAAATGCGTCGTTTTTATGAAAAACCCAGTGAACGACGCGCCCGTATGCAGGCAGCCGCCATCAGGCGCGCCCGCAAGCTGGACCGTAAACGCATTGAGCGAGATGGCGGTCAACAGCATTAAAATCTGATTTTCTTTATCCTCTTTTAGCCGCCATAGCGCGGCTTTTTATTTTCCGGGCTACTTGGCAAGGCCAGACCGAAGAGCCGTCGCTGCTTACCCGGAGGGAAATCAACTTTTATCAAGACTCATTCCCGATCAGATTGGAAGTTTAGACTTAAGGCCAGCTTGCGAGGCCCATGATGAGCGATATGCCACGCTGGGTTTCCCCAAGGATGAAGCCGATGAATTGCTACGACAGGAATTGCTCAATCTATGTCCCGCATATGTAGCCATTGCCGAAGGGCCATGGGAAAAGGCCCTTCGAAAAACATGGTGTGAGTGGGTGGCAGAAACTTATTTTGACGCGTTGCAAGAGCATGGAGACGAGGCGTACAAAAATGCGCAGGAACAGGCACTCACTGAGCGCAACAAAAGCGAATAGAATATATTTGGACGATACCAATCCTGAACTGTAATATTTTCCCGGGTGGTCAGGCAGCAAAGTTGACTGTCCCGGGTTAGGAAACTCGAATTGAGGTCTACATGAACCAAGGTTTAATGGTTGTTCAGGCGCTCCTGCAAATTTTTGGATTAACTATATTGGTCGCAATTATTTTGCGCTATTGGTCTAATCGCCATTTCCTGAATATCGCTCTAAACGTATTTATTTCGCTGGTTTTGTTCAATATAATCAGTGTTGTATTCTACGGTGCGTCACTTGGAACTTTTCTGAGAATCCCCTACGGTTTTATGGTTTGGTTCACATTATCTGCAATTTTCTGGCAGCTGGTCATCTGGTTAAGCGAATTGGCTTTCCGAAAAATCAAAAACCGAAAACCTGATTAAAAATATCTTTGGGGTTAGCGGGAGCACTTGATCCCGCTAACCCCAAAGTTTCAAGGCCGGAATGCGGGCAGTGACGATAGTCTGATATTCTCCTCAACCCAAAGCTACGCATCCCTCACCAACCGCAAGGAACCCACCCCCGCTGAACTCAATGCCCTTGGTCTTTTTTTGCTATCGTTCAAACGCCCCTGATGCTCCACACTGCATAAGCAGTGACGGCCTTGCCGCTGGACAAATGCCCTGCACCATAGCAAGGTCCGGCGGGATAAATTCGCCGGGCCATTTTCACCAAGCTATTTTCCAAAGGGCAATATACTAATGGCTGATGAGGCAGCACGGACAGAAATTGTAAAAACCAGCGAGCCTTCGCTTCGTTATGCCTGGTATGTGGTTATGGTCCTGACGGCCACCTACACACTTTCCTTTGTGGACCGGCAAATTATCAGTCTGCTGGTGGGACCGATCAAGGATGACATGGGAATCTCGGATTTTGAGATCAGCCTGCTTCAGGGCATGGCCTTTGCCCTGTTTTATACCATCTTGGGCATACCGCTTGGTCGGCTGGCGGACCGGAAAAGCCGTAAAATCATTATCGCCACGGGCGTTGCCATTTGGAGCTTTATGACCGTCGTCTGCGGCCTGGCCCGCAATTATACCCAGCTCTTTCTGGCACGAATGGGGGTGGGAGTGGGCGAAGCGGCCTTGTCACCTGCGGCCTATTCCATGATCAGTGATTATTTTCCCCGCCACAAGCTGGCCACCGCCCTGAGCGTTTATTTCATGGGCGTCTATGTGGGCTCGGGCCTGGCGTTTATTTTTGGCGGACTGGTCATAGACTGGGTTGCCGGGGCCGGTCAGGTTATACTGCCACTGGTGGGTGAAATTGCTGCCTGGCAACTCACTTTCATCATCGTTGGTCTGCCGGGCATCCTGTTTGTACTTCTGGTCTGGTCGATTAAGGAACCCAAACGCCGTGGCAGGTTAAAAGAAGAAGGAAGCGTCATTCCCCTCTCCGATTCCTTTGCCTTTCTCTGGCAGCGAAAGAGTCTCTATTTACCCATATTCATCGCTCTCGGTTTTCACACCCTCTTTGGTTATGCCTCCGCCTCATGGATGCCTGAATTTTACATTCGCCTGTTCGATATGACCCGCAGTGACGTTGCCTATATTTATGGTTTTATCGTGCTCGTCGGTTCGGGCGGTGGCGTGATTATGGCTGGTATGCTGTCGGACAAGCTGGAAGCGCGAGGCGTCAGGCATGCCAAACTGGCAATCATCATCGGGGCCATGACCATCATGTTCCCCTTCGCCTTTATCCAACCCCATATCACCTCGGTTGAGGGATCTTTTGCCATGCTGGCAGTAACCGCACTTATGACCGGCATGCCCTACGGGATAACGGCGGCTATCTTGCAATTGGTGACACCCAATGAAATGCGCGGTTTTGTGACAGCCACCTATTTGTTCACTATCAATATAATTGGATTGGGGTTCGGACCCTCGATAACGGCAGCCTTTACCGACTTTTTATTCCAGGATCCCATGCTGCTGAACTGGTCTTTGAGCCTGACAGCGCTGGTTTCCATCCCGGCTGCCGCCATCATCCTGATATTTGCCCTAAAACCCTATAATCGAGCCTTGCGTGAGGCAGAAAGCTGGAACGCTTAAATACGCCGGAGATAATGATGCAGATCAAGAGCAATTTTGATGGTGGTAATATCATTGTAGAGAGTCTGGATGACCCTTCAAATATTCGGCTGCAAATTCGAAAAGACCACCAGAGCGACTTCTATCAGTGGTTTTATTTTGAACTCACCGGTGCTTCCGGTCAAAAAGTCACATTGCGAATTACCAATGCCGGCGGGGCGTCCTATACCGAGGGCTGGTCTGGTTATCGTCCGGTTGTCACCGATGATGGCGAAAACTGGGTTCGCATTGATGCCGATTATGCCGATGGCGAGTTGGTTTTTTCCCATAAAGTGACCCGTGACGCGGTTCGTTTTGCCTATTTTGTGCCATTCTCCATGGAGCGGCATCAGGCACTGGTCAAAAAAGTCAGCCAGCACCCGAATGTGCAGCACGAAATATTGGGTCAGACCCTGGATGGCCAGGATATGGATTTACTGATTATCGGCGATGGCGCCAGCAAAAAATTCAACATCTGGTTTATCGCCCGCCAACATCCCGGCGAGACCATGGCGGAATGGTGGATGGAGGGTTTGTTTGATCGCTTGCTGGATGCGGATGATGAGATTGCGCGGACTCTGCTGGATCAGTGCCGCATATATGTGATTCCCAACATGAACCCGGACGGTTCAACCCGGGGTCACTTGAGGACCAATGCTGCCGGTATGAATTTAAACCGGGCTTGGGCAGCGCCCAGCATGGATCAGAGCCCGGAAGTCTTTCTGGTGCGGCGAAAAATGCATGAGACCGGTGTCGATTTTCATATGGACGTCCACGGAGATGAAGCACTGCCCTATAATTTTCTGGCGGGATTTGAAAGCATTCCTTCGCTCGATCAGACTCAATTGGAAAAATACAAATTATTCCAGGAAACACTGGACCGGGTCGCCGCTGAATTCCAAACCGTCCATGGCTATCCCGTTAATCCGCCAGAGAGTTCAGATTTGAGAAAATGCACTGATTATACCGCGGAATCTTTCGGCTGTGCGGCTATGACCCTCGAAATGCCCTTTAAGGATAATGCGGACAATCCAGATATTATAGTCGGTTGGTCGCCAGAAAAATGCCGACAGCTGGCCAAGGACTGCCTTGAAGCTCTTTCCCTGACCCTGACTGGTTTATAGCGGATAAGTTCAGGCTGCTTTGTGTGATTGCGCTTGCAGGCTTGTGATAATTTCAGTCATGGGCTTAATAATAATGGATGGGAATAGCGCCCGGCGCAGGAGTTTTTCCAACCCCGCATCACCCCCTTTATCCAGAAGCTCGGAAGCATTCTCGAGTGGAATATTCAGAAGTTCTGACATGGCGATCCGAAAAAACCGTAGACTGCTCTCGCGGGTCATATTCATTATCAATTGTGGTTTGAGTTCTCCGGCGCTTTTTAAGTCGCGTACATAAGACCGAATTCTGGCCACGTCAGCTGTCTTGAGAAATTTGCCGAACGAGATACTCTTTGCACGATCACTGGATTTCCTCACGTCAATTGTGCTGATATCATAATGTTTGGCCAGCACTACGCGATATTCGCTCGAGACCACATCAACCAAACGTTCAACAATTATAAGCGGCAAATCGATGCGTGATGAAAGCTGATTCATCATTCTGGTTCTGGAATTGAAGCGATCAAGGATGGTCGAAAAGGCATTCTCTGAAAGCTTCGCACCTGGATTCCGAATAAGGTGGGTCACTGCTTTTTCACCAGCGATTTTCACAAGTGCCATTGAGACATCTTCAGACACGCTCGGACGTCGGGCAATGGAAATTCTGGTTTGTTCGGCGATGACCGGAATAAGCTTGGCCAGCTCCCGGTTCGAGAATATCTCCGTGGCTTCCATAAAGGGGACCGCCACATCTTCCATGTCTCTGGCGATTTTATTTGCAATGTCCTTGGGCAAAAATTTGGATCGCCGCAGTTCAAAAACCAT
>JACZYI010000142.1 GCA_022571175.1 Pseudomonadota bacterium | reverse complement strand
ATATCGCGCCCCGATTCTTCTATCAATTTCCGGGCAGCATGAATTTTTACGAGCTGGCTTTCGATAAAGCTCTGACCACCAAAGCCGGGATTAACCGTCATGATGAGAATTAAGTCCACATCTTCAATGACTTCTCTCACCACATCGAGCGAAGTGGAAGGATTTAGGGCAATGCCCGCTTTTTTCCCCAAAGCCCGGATCGATTGCAAAGATCTGTGGAAATGAGGACCCGCTTCAGGATGAATAGTCAAAATATCAGCCCCTGCCTTGGCGAAGGGTTCAAGATAAATATCGATGGGCGAAATCATCAAATGCACGTCAAATGGCTTTTTGGAGTGCGACCTGAGAGAGGCGACGACGGCGGGTCCAATGGTTATATTTGGAACAAAATGCCCGTCCATAACGTCCACATGAATATAATCGGCTCCGGCCACATCTATGGCCTCCACCTCGGTGCCCAAAGAGGCAAAATCTGCGGATAATATTGAAGGTGAAATACGAACCGGCTTTTGCATAGCCGCTCATTAGCAGTTTGATGCACACCCGGCAAGCGGTGAGACTGTCCTGCTCCTTTACCCCTTAAACAGCCTTTTCAAGACAGGCAATAAAGAAGCCATCAATACCACCGTCCTTGGCCAACAAAGCGGGTGTTGTCATGAGTGTGCCGCGATCTGAGACGGCAATCCGAAACGCTTCTGGCAGTACTGCCATGTCTATTGGGGACAGGGTTGCCGTTGGGGTCTTTTTCAAAAAAGCCTGAATTACCTCGGGACCCTCTTCGGGTTCCATTGAACATACGCAGTAGATTAGAATGCCACCATTGATTAGCCAGCCAAAGCTTCTATCAAGGAACATGGCTTGCAGCTCGGCAAGGGCCTTGATGCTGGTCTCATTCTTTAGCCACGGAATGTCCGGATTACGTCTAATTGTACCCGTTCCGGAACAGGGGGCGTCCAGCAAGATCCTCTCGAAGCTTCCGGCTGGTTCCCATGTGGTGAGGTCTTCAGCTATAATTTCTGCCTTAAAACCGGTTCTTTTCAAATTCTCTTTGAGCCGCTCTAATCGATGGCTGGATTTATCGACCGCAATAACTTTGGCACCCAACGCAGCCATCTGGAGCGTCTTGCCGCCTGGTGCTGCGCATAAATCCAGCACTTTATGTTCCGGATCTATGTTGAGAAGTGTGACGGGAAGACTGGCCGCAAAATCCTGTACCCACCATTTTCCCTCGCTAAAGCCGGGGATGTCTTCAATCGGTCCTTTCCAGATCAGCCGAACATTCAGGGGTCCGACACTGATGGCACCTTCCAGTTCCAACAGTTTTATTCTGGTTTTTTCGCATATGACGGTCAGGTCAAGGGGAGGCTGTGACCCTAAAACACGCGCAATGGCTTCGCAGCCCTGAGATCCAAACTGAACCTGCCAGCGTTTTGATAGCCAGCCTGGCAAGGCGTTTACAGGGTGTTTGGCTATGGTGCTCGAATGGGTCTGTTTTTCGCGCGTGATGGCGCGTAAAATAGCATTGGTCAGCCCGGCAAAACTGCGGCCTTCTTTTTTGGAATTTTTTATGGCTTCAACCGAAGTGTCCACGGCAGCGTGATCAGGGACATCCATGAAAAGAATTTGGGTGGCACCAAGCCATAACCAAACTTCAGCATGTTTTGCTTTATGGGGGATGGGTCGGTGGAGTTTGGCATCAACGATCTTCTTTACATGCCCAAGATTTCTGAGTGTGGTGCGCACCAGATTTTGCGCAAAAGCACGGTCACGTCTTTCAGATAGCGGATGTTTATCAAAGGCTCGCGTAAAAACCACGTCGAGCGGTATGCCATCATTCAACACCAGGGAAAGGGCGTAATGGGCTGCATGGCGGACTGAGAAGACTTGGGTGCTCATTCTTTCAATGGACCATAACTAGACGCGGCTGGGAAGCCCGAATGCCACCGACATAATTCTTAAGGAAAAAGCTTGCCTTCCCGCAAGTTCAAGTGAAAATGAGCCTCGTAAAGAAGGAAAAAGACCATGACTCCCAAGGAAACACAGCAAAAAGAGGGTTCAGCAAAAGAACATATGTCTTCTGACCCCACAAAAGAGGAAAAACCGAAAGAAACGGGGGGACCCAAGGGGCTGGAGCCTACGCGTTATGGTGATTGGGAGCGAAAAGGCATTGTTAGTGATTTTTAATTTGATCGTAAAAAGGGAGACCGTCTAAATGTTTGATTTTCCGTATGTATATACCGGCCTCGCCCAGCTAGGCATTGTTATGGTGGCCATTTTCTTCATGATCCGGGTTGGATCAACCCGAAAAAAACTGGGTGTTGTTTCGCCCGCCACCTCCGGTAATGAAACTTGGGAGTGCCTTTCCCGGGTGCATATGAACACCATCGAGCAGATGGTTCTTTTTGTTCCCCTCATGTGGCTGGCGGCGGTGCTCGGTAACGATGTATGGGCCGGGGGTGCAGGGGCACTCTGGATTGTCGGGCGTCTAGTTTATTCACATCTTTATATAAAAAGACCGGCCAGTCGTGGACCGGGCGTGATGATGACTTTTGCAGCCCTTTTGACGGTACTCGTGATTGTGGGTATGGATTTGGTGCCGCAGGCATTTTAGTCCGGCTACTGATTCAGGCGGTTCTCCACCAGATCCTCTACCACCGCCGGATCAGCCAGGGTCGAGGTGTCGCCAAGATTTTCATAATCATTGGCGGCAATTTTTCGCAATATGCGTCGCATAATCTTGCCTGAACGCGTCTTGGGCAGAGCCGGGGAGAACTGGATAAAGTCAGGCGTAGCGATGGGGCCGATTTTTTCTCTCACCCATTTTACCAGTTCTGCCCTGATTTCCTCAGTAGGTTGGTGTGTGATATCCAGTGTAACATAGGCGTATATTCCTTGCCCTTTGATATCATGGGGAAATCCCACAACAGCGGCTTCAGAGACGCCTGCGTGACCCACAAGAGCGCTTTCCACTTCGGCCGTTCCCAGCCTGTGGCCCGAGACATTGATCACATCATCTACCCGTCCGGTAATCCAGTAATATCCGTCTTCGTCTCTCCGGCAGCCATCACCGGTGAAAAACATGCCTTTATAGGTGGAAAAATAAGTGTCCTTGAACCGTTGGGGGTCGCCATAGAGAGTACGCATCTGACCGGGCCAGGAGTCGAGCATAACCAGATTTCCAGAGGTCGCACCCAAAAGAATATTCCCTTGCGAGTCAACCAGGGCCGGTTGTACCCCGAAGAAAGGCCATGAGGCTGAGCCTGGCTTGAGGGGTGTGGCACCGGGCAGGGGCGAAATTAAAATGCCACCGGTTTCGGTCTGCCACCAGGTATCAACAATGGGTGATCGCTCCTCCCCGACCACACGATAATACCAAAGCCACGCCTCCGGGTTTATGGGCTCACCCACGGTGCCTAAAAGGCGCAGGCTTTTGCGGCTGGTACATTTAACCGGTTCATCCCCTTCACGCATCAGGGCGCGGATAGCAGTGGGGGCGGTGTAAAATATATTTACTTTATGTTTGTCCACCACCTGCCAGAAACGACGGCAGTCGGGATAGTTGGGGACCCCTTCAAAAATAAGGGTGGTGGCACCATTGGCCAGCGGGCCATAGACAATATAACTATGCCCGGTAATCCAGCCCACATCAGCCGTGCACCAGTAAATATCCCCAGGACGATAATCAAAAATATATTGATGGGTCATGGAGACCCAGACCATATAACCTCCAGTGGTATGGAGAACGCCTTTGGGTTTGCCGGTAGAGCCAGAGGTATAAAGAATGAACAAAGGGTCTTCAGCGGCCATTTCCTCCGGTGGGCAAACCGTGCTCACATCGCCTGCTAAATCATGATACCAGACGTCACGGCCTTCGACCCAGTTTATGTCATTACCTGTGCGGCGCACCACAAGCACCGTATGAACGCCGTCACATTTCTCGAGTGCCTCATCCACATTTGCCTTGAGAGGAACGATCTTTCCACCGCGCAGGCCCTCATCGGCAGTGATAACGGCGGTAGATTTGCAATCCTCAATACGCCCGGCAATCGAGTCCGGTGAAAATCCGCCGAAGATGACAGAGTGAACCGCCCCGATCCGCGCACAGGCTAACATGGCGTAAGCCGCTTCCGGAATCATCGGCATGTAGATGGTAACCCTGTCGCCCTTTTTTATCCCGCGGGCCTTGAGAACATTGGCGAAGCGGCAAACCTGATCAAAAAGTTCCTGATAAGTGATTTTTTTATCATCTTTCGGGTCGTCACCTTCCCAGATAATAGCGATATGCCCGGCTTTTTCGGGCAGATGCCGGTCAATGCAGTTGGCACATGCGTTTAGGGTTCCGTCATAAAACCACCGGATGTGAATATCACCCGAGAAGTCTGTGTCTTTTATTTTTGTGTAGGGCTTGATCCAGTCAATGCGCTTCCCTTCCTCCGCCCAAAAAGCTTCAGGGTTTGCGACCGAATTTTGATACATCTCGGCATACTGGGTTTCATCAACAAAGCTATTTTCTTTTGCGGCTTTCAGCACTGGGAATAACTGATCCTTACTCACCCTAT
Organism: Pseudomonadota bacterium; assembly: GCA_022571175.1. Classification (GTDB taxonomy): domain Bacteria; phylum Pseudomonadota; class Alphaproteobacteria; order Sphingomonadales; family SMXR01; genus JACZYI01. The sequence continues at coordinate 616 of JACZYI010000142.1, read as the reverse complement.
ATTTCTCCCTTTTTGCTCCGGAAAATAACTAATTTAATCGCTTTCCCGCGAAGAAGGCCGATCCAGTAATCTGCCCATCTCCACATCTACATCGCTATTTTCATGTAATATGCGATAAACGGCGGAGACAATCGGCATGTTTACAGACTGTTTCTCGGCAAGTTCATGAACTATAACGGCGCTATGCACCCCTTCGGAGACAGTTTTTCGTCTAGCCATAATGTCTTTCATCGACCCGCCCTCGCCAAGCTCTTTACCGAGCGACATGTTTCGGGACTGTGTGCTTGAGCAGGTAAGAATCAAATCCCCCATACCCGAAAGACCCATCAGGGTTTCTGCTCTGGCCCCCTTTTCCCTGCCAAACCGGACCATTTCAGCCAGGCCACGGGTTATCATGGTGGCGCGCATATTTTCGCCCATCTGCTTGCCAGCCACAATTCCACAAGCGATTGCCAGAATATTTTTGATTGCCCCGCCAATTTGTGCACCAATAATATCATCGGTCCAATAGGTGCGAAAGGTTGGTTGTCTTAATGCATCCGACAGTTTTTGGGCCAGCCGTTCATCCTTAGACGCTATGGTCACAGCGGACGGTAGGCCTTTGGCTACCTCGGAG
>JACZYI010000141.1:4758-5276 GCA_022571175.1 Pseudomonadota bacterium | reverse complement strand
TGAAGCGTCTTCACCTTTGTGTCCATTCAAGTTGGCAGAATATTTGTTAATTCCTGTTTGTGATATTTTAACTTTGGGCGAGTGTAGGGCGGAGGTGAACCATCTTTGCAACGGTGGTCGTGAAGAATTTTCTGCCATAACCGTCCTAGACGGCGTTAGGCGTACAATTCTTCACAATGGCAGCCATCACCCTAACCGGCAACGATCGAATATTGCCCACGAAATCTCTCATGCAATAATGGGGCACCCTCCCGCCCCCCTCTTAAATAACAAAGGTGGGCGCTCTTATGATTCTGAGATCGAACGGGAAGCAAATTTTTTAGGTGCCGCTCTGCTAGTTTCAAGAGAGGCTACAATGAAAATAGTGTTTGACGAGATTCCATTAGAGATTGCCGCTCAGGAATTTGAGGTCAGCGAAAAGTTGATGGAATTTCGATTGAACATTACTGGAGCACGAACTATTAGGCGACGATCCAGAAAGAAAAGCTAACCCCACCTACTTCTCAGGTGGAGGCACC
>JACZYI010000141.1:0-4748 GCA_022571175.1 Pseudomonadota bacterium | reverse complement strand
CGAAAAGGCTGCATTATGGCGAGGTAGATGGAACCCACATTATTTGTGGGTTGAAGGAAGTGATTATTTTGATCAGGATGGCGAAGAGCAATATAGAGGAGGATATTCCAAAACTTCTTTACGTTGGAAGGATCTCACACTATGGGGCCCATATTCTCTGCATCGAGTAAAAATCAAAATTGAGCCACGGAAAGCTTATAAAGAAGAACTGTATAGTATTCCGTCAGGATTTCGCGTGAATTTCGTGATCGATACTTGAATTCTACAACCACCTACTTCTCAGGTGGAGGGACAACCCGTATATGCAATTCGCGCAGATGCTTGATATCGGCCTCGCCGGGGGCGTTCATCATCAAATCTTCGGCCCGCTGGTTCATGGGGAAAAGAATAACCTCGCGGATATTGGGCTCGTCGGCCAAAAGCATGACAATGCGGTCAATGCCCGGCGCAATGCCACCATGGGGCGGCGCGCCATAGGAAAGCGCGTTTAACATGCCGGGGAAATTCTTCTCCACCTCGCCCGCGCTATAGCCGGCAATCTCAAACGCTTTCAGCATAATCTCGGGCTTGTGGTTCCGGATGGCACCGGAGGACAACTCCACCCCGTTGCAGACAATGTCATATTGCCAGGCCAGAATCTCGAGCGGGTCGCTGGTCTCGAGCGCTTCAAGCCCGCCTTGGGGCATGGAAAAGGGATTGTGGGAAAAGTCGATTTTTTTGGTGCCCTCGTCCCGCTGATACATGGGATAATCCACAATCCAGCAAAAGCGGAATTGATCGTCCGAAATGAGCTCCAGTTGCTCCCCAATGCGGGTGCGTGCGAGACCAGCGAGCGTGGCCGCTTCCGCCTGCTTGCCAGCGGCGAAGAACACCCCGTCATTATCCCCGAGGCCCAGCTCTGCCCGCAGTTTATCGGTCAACTCGGCTCCGAGATTTTTAGCCACCGGGCCTTTGGCCTCGCCCGCATTGATGTTGATATAGCCGAGCCCGGGGTAGCCCTCGCCCCGTGCCCAGTCGTTCATTTTATCGAAAAAGGCGCGGGCCTTGTTACCGGCCTCCGGTGCCGGAATGGCGCGCACCACACCGCCGCCCTCGATAATCTTGGCGAACAGCCCGAAACCACCGCCCTTGAAGATGTGGGAGACATCGGAAATTAAAATCGGGTTGCGCAGGTCCGGCTTGTCGCTGCCATATTTGAGCAAGGCGTCCTGATAGGTAATGCGCGGGAATGGCGGCTTGGTCACATCCCGCTCGGTAAATTCCTCGAACAGCCCCGCCATCACCGGCTCGATGGCCGCGAACACATCATCCTGGGTCACAAAGCTCATTTCCATATCGAGCTGGTAAAATTCACCGGGGCTGCGGTCGGCGCGCGCGTCTTCGTCACGAAAGCAGGGTGCAATCTGGAAATATTTGTCAAAGCCCGCCACCATAATCAATTGCTTGAACTGCTGGGGGGCCTGCGGCAGGGCATAGAATTTGCCCGGATGGTTGCGGCTCGGCACCAGAAAATCACGGGCGCCTTCGGGCGATGAGGCGGTCAGGATCGGGGTTTGAAACTCCATAAAACCAGCCTCGATCATGGCCGCGCGAATGGAAGCGATAATCTTCGAGCGGAGCACAATATTGGCGTGCATTTTCTCGCGCCGAAGATCAAGAAAGCGGTATTTCAGCCGCAAATCTTCCGGATAGTCGGGCTCGCCAAACACCGGCAGCGGCAGTTCTTTGGTGGCGGACAAAACTTCAAACTCGGCGATCACCACTTCCACCATTCCGGTGGGCCGGTCGGCGTTGATGGTATCGTCCGAGCGCTTGACCACCTCGCCGGTTATACACACCACCGATTCCGAGCGCACCGCCTCCACTTCGCGAAAGCCGGGTTTCTCCACATCAATCACGCATTGGGTCAGGCCATAATGATCGCGCAAATCCAGGAACAATAAATTGCCGTGATCGCGCTTTCGATGCACCCAGCCGGACAAACGGACGGTCTCGCCCACATGGCTGTCTCTAAGCTCGCCGCAGGTGTGTGATCGGAACTCATGCATGGTGACTATGCTACCCTATTTTCTGTGGCCGCAAAAGCGCATGGAAGTGACCCATTTGTCAAGGGTCGCTGAAAAGGCTTTCACCATGTGGGTCACTCACCTATAGCTAGGCCGCGATGGCAGAGATTAAGCCCATATCATCCAATCACGCACTGCTAGCGCTCATACGTCAGCTTGAGGAGGCTGAATTTGTCACCGTGGATACGGAATTTGTGCGCACCAGCACCTATTTTTCCAAGCTTTGCCTGATTCAGGTGGCCAGTGGTAATGGGTCTTGTGATGAGGTGGCGGTGGCGATTGACCCGCTGGCCCCGGGGCTGAATCTCAGGCCCTTTTATGATTTTTTATCGGACAGCAAACCGGTCAAGGTGTTCCACGCCGCCCGCCAGGATTTCGAGATTTTTTATCATGCGGTGGGAAAATTACCGAAGCCTTTCTTCGATACCCAGGTAGCAGCCATGGTGTGCGGCTTTGGAGATTCGGTGGGCTACGATAAACTGGTGAAGCAGATCACCGGGGCCAACATTGATAAAACCATGCGCTTTACCGACTGGTCGCGCCGCCCGGTGACCCAGACCCAGTTGAGCTATGCCCTTTCCGATGTGACCCATTTGCGTGAGGTCTATGTGCATTTGCGCGAGCGGCTGTCAAGCTCGGGCCGGAGCGATTGGCTGGCGGAAGAATTATCAGTGTTGACCAGCACCTCCACCTATAAAGTAAAGCCCGAGGAGTGCTGGCGCCGGTTCAAGAGTAAAAGCCGCAACCGTCGCTATTTAGGCCGGCTCAGGGCTCTCGCGGCCTGGCGGGAGGAAGACGCGGTCAAGCGTGACCAGCCCCGGGGACGCATCGCCCGTGATGAAGTGCTCTCGGAGCTGGCCGCACACCCGCCTGAATCATTAAAACAATTGATGAAAGTGCGCGGCATCAGCGAGGGCCTGGCCAAGAGCCGTTGGGGCCATAAGGTGATGGAGGCATTGGCGCGGGCGGAGGCATTGGCCGAAGATGACCTGCCCCACCCGCCCGAAGATATCCGGTCATCAAAGCGGGAAAACAGCACGCTCCTGGATTTGCTCAGGGTTCTGCTGAAATATAAATCCCGCGATGCCAAGGTTGCGGTCAAGCTGGTGGCCTCGGCCGCCGATCTTGAGGCTTTTGCTTCAGGTCAAACCAGGAATTTGCATTTCCTTGAGGGCTGGCGGCATGAGATATTTGGCGAAGATGCCTTGGCGCTTCGGGACGGCAAATTGCGCTTTTCACTGGATGGAGAGTCTCTCCTGCTTGAAAGGCTTTGAACGCAGATGGACCACCAGCGGCCTATACATCTGGTCGTTCGGCAGGCTCGCTTTATCGCAAAGGGCTGGTGGTAAGACCTGATTGTGTGGCAAGTAACCGGACATTAATAAACTATTTGTCATAACCACGCGCACAGCGAAGGGCAGAGAACAGTGATTTCCGTGCAAAAAATACCCCGGTTTCGGGCCTGTTTATTTTACGGTCTGATGGCCGCCCTGTTGCCCGCTGGTCTGGCCTACGGCCAGGATGAGGCTGATCCCGCTGGCTATGAGGACCGGGAAGCCACTGAGAACACCATTGTCAATGAGAGCACCATTATCTATGGACCAGAGTTTTTTGCCCTTTACCCCAATGCCATCAATGCCGCCGATCTGATCCGCCGCATTCCCGGCGGCAATGCTTTGCTGCAACAAGAGAGCAACAGCCGGCGTGGATTTTCCGCCAATCGGGACAGCCTCCTGATTAACGGACGGCGTTTGTCCGGCAAGAGTAACGACAGTAGCAGCGCACTTGAGCGTATCACGGTGGATCAAATCCTTCGCATTGAACTCATTCGCGGGGCCTCCCCTGATATTAAAATTACCAGCCAGAAAACCCTGGTGAATGTGGTGCTTAAATCCGGCGACAACGGCGGCTCGGGTTCGTGGGAGGTGCAGGCCCGCAAGCCCTTCAGGGATGATCTGCAGCCCGGGGGCTCAGTATTCTGGGGTGATTCCGTCGGTCGGTTGGATTATTTTGCCTCCTTTGAATTTAATCCCCGCAACCGTCCGGCCACGTCGCTGGAAAGGAATTTTGATCAAAATGATGTTTTTGTTTCCCAGCTCAATGAATTTATTCCCAAAGAGAAATGGGAGCTGACAGCCAGCGTGAATCTGACCTTTACTTTTGCCAATGGCGATCCCCTGCATCTGAATGGCCAATATGGCTTTGGTAAAGACACCAGTATTTTCAATGGCACCAATTTTATTCCCGATGGCGCTGGCGGCCTGACCGAGACCGGCAGCTCCAGACGCATTACGGACCAGGAAAAACCATCCTATGAAATTGGTGGCGACTGGGAGACCTCTCTCGGGGCTGATGTGCTCTTGAAAGTTCTGGGTCTTTACTCGCGCAGCGATACCACTTTTTCCCAGGGCGAGGATTTTGACATCACCGGAGACACACCCGAAGATGACGTTTTTTCGCTGATCGATAGCAACCTGACCGAAGGCATCATCAGAACGTCTTTGGTGTGGACCGTTTCCGACAAGCACAGCATTGAGTTTGGCACTGAAGCCGCCATCAATAAACTCAACTCAAACCTGGAGTTTTCTGTTCGTGAAAATGGCGTGCTGGTACTCCAGGATGTGACTGGCAGCAATATCGGTGTGAAGGAAATTCGGGACGAAAGTTTCATCATTCATACCT
>JACZYI010000140.1 GCA_022571175.1 Pseudomonadota bacterium | reverse complement strand
CGGCAAAAGTTAAAGGCTGCTTTTTGGTGGTCCCAATTTCCGCCAGCCTGGTTTTCGTCAAAATATCGCCCTGCCCAGCGCGCCCTGGTCATCATCCGTTCAGCCTCCTGCCAGTTATGCAGACCCACATTTGCCTCAAAACCAGCTGAAAGTGCCCAAACACTTCTGGGTTCCAGACTGAGGGCTTCGGTGATGAAGGTGAGCGCCTGGGGATATTTCTTTTGTCTGAGCGCAGATCTTGCCAAGGCTTTGAGGCCTATGAACCTTGCCTTCGGGTCAGTCAGCAGCGCCTTCAGCTCTTCCCTTTGCTTTTTTTCATCACCAGACTGTCGCGCCACCTGCGCCGCCAGCACATGAACCATGGGCTGCGGCGGGAGCAGAAGTTTAGTTTTGTTAATCAATCGCGACGCCGTTATATGATCCCCTGCTGCCAGAGCGACGATAGCCCTGTTCATGGCCTCCAGGCCGCGACGCTGACGCTTCAGGTGACGGTTAGTGCCTATGAAGGGTAATTCTCTCCGAGCCCACTGCATTCCAGCCTGCAGGGTAATCACCAGAAGAATGACGGCAAAAATAAACAATGCCAAGGTGGCAAAAGATGTTTCCAGCTGCCAGCCACGCCACGCCATAACCACCTGACCAGGGTTATCCATTATCCAGGTTGCGGCCAAGGAAACAAGAAAGGCCAGAATCAGGGCAAAAACATAGCGTTTCATCCAACCTCTCCGATCCCGGTCTCTTCCAGCGCACTATCAGCTAGCGTTGTCAATGCGGCCAGGGCCTCCGTGCGTGATCGTCCTTTTTGAATCCATTGGTTCAGATCTTCGGGGTTGGTTTCACGATTTTCCAGCAAATCAAGTGCTGCCGAAAGATCTCCTCCCGCCAGGTCTAATTCTGCTTGGGCGAGAACCGCCTCCAGGTCAGTGCCATCGACCTCACCGGTTCTGCGTAAGATCACCAGCTCCTTGATACTGGCCCACGCTTCGGCCCAAAAGCCCTCTGCCTCCTGACTCCTGTCTGTGACAAGCAGAACCGGGATCATGGCGGTAAACTCACTTTTAAGTTCAAAAAACGCCGGCACCCCCTCCAGAGCATAAGGACGAGGCGTTTCCACCGCTGGCTGGGTTCGAACCCGGATGATCGGAGCAGCCTCTAAAAGCAGCGCTTCCGTTTCCAGAAGTTCACCGTCAAACCGATTGCCGGAAAGAACCGCTCGATAAAGCTCTGCCACCGAAACCGCGTAACGCGTCTCCCTTGAAAAATTGCTTTGATTTCGCGCTTCAAGTACGGCCAATCTCTGCTCAATAGCATTAACGCGCGTATCAACCAAATCACCCGCAACGACTGTTTCTTGGTTTATGGGGTCAATGGCTGCAGAATTGCTCGCTGAGGACATATCCATATCCTGGAATCGGGCTTCAAGCCCGTCGAGTCGGTCCTCAATGGCTGCCAGATCTTCGGTCCATAGGGTCGGGTCTGCTGACAATTCCGCATTTTCGCGCACGGAGTGTTCCTCTTCCAGCCCGGTTAATCTTGCGGCCAGCGCCTGGAGAGAGACCTGAAGTGCAGCAATTTTAGCCTCCACAGAAGAAGTACGCCTTTCAAATTCTGCGCTCTGGGCTTGTGGTAGTCCTAAATCTTCACTTGTGCCATTGATAGTACTAGAGGTGGCAAACTCTTGCGTGACTGTGGCGTCTTCGCCTGATAATGAAGCCAACCAATTATTTTCACGGTCCAGCCAAATCCAGACCAGATAGGCCACAAAAAAAATCAGGCCGGCAAACAATATAAGCTGTACCGGAAAGGGTTTTCTCAAGGAAGAGGTCTGGGCGTGGGCACTTGAGTGCGCTCTCCGATCCTCCATAACTTCTCCCTCCAGCACATCCATGCGATCAGAAGGCTTTTTATGTTTTTCGCCTGCCAAATTACTTCTCTTTATCCAGATGTCCTTCTTTCAACAATTTCAAACATTCCATCATGGCCTCTTCGTCTGGTTTATCAGCCACCATAATTTCAGACCAGGATACCGTTTTTGCTTCGCTTGCAACGGCCTCACTCATGACAATGGCCGACACCGCTTTCATATTTGAATTCATATCATTTTTCTCAAGAAATGACATGAACGTCCTGGCTGATCGGGGCGAAAAAAACAATATGGCGGTATACTTTCCAAGCTTTATCCGTTCCCTGATCTGAGCTTCAATTTCCCGGGCAGGCTCGGCCTTATAGACAATTTTCCTCGTCACATTGAGGCCCGCCTTTGCCAAGTCTCCAACCAAATCCCCTCGTGTGTCTTCGCCAGATAAATGAAGGATCAACCCGGAAATATTATTCGCGTGGGATCTGACACACGCAATCAGACTTTTTACATCCCCGCTGGCAGCGATAACCTCCCCACAGCCAAGAGCCCGAACATAATCTGCGGTCGCATCCCCTACAGCGAAAATCAAACCTTCAAATTTCTGCCCGCTCTCCTTGAAAGCCATGACAGCATTTTTACTTGTATAGACAAGTGCCGCAGCACCATCAAGCTGTACAGCTTCTGGCTTCAAAGTTATTTCAAGCATGGGGGCCATATCAACCTGAAGGCCAAGAGTGTGAATTTTTCCTGCCAGCAGTTGTGAAGCCTCTATGGGTCTGGTCAGCAGAACTCGCATTCCTTAACCCTCCGGTTGTGCTTCCATTTTGATCCGTTCCAGAAAATCCTCTCCCACCGTTCGGCGAAGGGTCTGGCCGATATTTACCCCAACTATCTTGGCTTCATCGGCCGCACCTTCAAGGATGATTTCATATTTATCCCGCCCATCCGGGCTCAATATCCGGGCCGTTATATTCAAAACCTTTCCCTCCACGGTTGCCAGCGCGGCGATGGGTGTCCGGCAAGACCCGTCCAGTACGCCCAGGAGTGCCCTCTCCGCTGCCACCGCCTGTCCGGTTGGCTCGTGATGAAGGGGGCCCAGAATTTCGAGAATTTCGCGATCATTCTCCCTCACTTCCAGCCCAATAGCGCCCTGGGCAGGAGCGGGCAGCATGATATCCACGGGCAGAGCTTCCGTCACCTGATCATAGCGTCCCAAACGTATCAAACCAGCACAGGCAAGAATAATGGCATGCATACCCTCTGATTTCAGTTTTCGCAGGCGTGTGTCCAGATTGCCTCTTAAGGCAATAATTTTAAAGTCTGGCCGCACCGACAGCAATTGAGCCTGACGGCGTAGAGAGGAGGTGCCAATAGTCGCGCCCTCAGGCAGGTCCATCAGGGATGTGTCATTCCGGGATATAAGCGCATCTCGCACATCTTCTCGTTCCAGAAATATTGGCAGCGCCAAGCCCTGCGGAAGCTCAGTGGTCATATCCTTGGCAGAGTGCACCGCAAAATCCACTAAGCCATTCAGAATTTGTTCTTCGATTTCCTTGGTGAAGAGTCCTTTGCCACCGATTTCGATCAACTTTCTGTCCTGAACCTGATCGCCTGTGGTCAGAATGGGTATAATTTCAATATCTTCGGGGGTAAAATCTGGATGCACCCTCAGGAGTTTTGCTTTGACAATTTCCGCCTGAACCAAGGCCAGGGGGCTGCCCCGCGTACCAATTTTTATTTTTCGCCCCACAAAAAATATCTCCGTTATTGATCGGCGCTTCTGCCGCGCTCAGATAATGCTTATAAGAAGTTTGCAGCCATTGCGCACCCCCTTTTGGGCAGAGCACTTAATGAAAAGAATGGAAAAGGTCTTGGTAAAAAAACCGGCAACAATACTGGGCATTGAAACCAGCTGCGATGAAACGGCTGTGGGCATTGTCACGGATGATGGAAATATACTTGCCAATGAGGTTTTGAGCCAATTCAAGGCACATGAGCCCTATGGCGGAGTCGTGCCGGAAATCGCCGCAAGAAATCATGTGGAACATGTGGACCTGGTGATCGCAAAGGCGTTAGAGAACGCAAAAATTGGAATTGATGATCTGGATGCTATTGCGGCCACCGCCGGGCCCGGGCTCATAGGTGGGGTTATGGTCGGGACTGTTGCGGGCAAGGCCCTGGCACTGGGCACCGGGAAACCCTTTATTGCTATCAATCATCTGGAAGGCCATGCCCTGAGTATTCGCCTCACCGAGGCTGTGGATTTCCCGTATTTACTGCTCTTGATTTCGGGCGGTCATTGCCAATTATTGTCGATTAATGGGGTTGGAGATTATTTGCGGCTGGGCACAACCCTTGACGATGCCGCCGGAGAAGCTTTCGACAAGACGGCGAAACTCCTGGGGTTGGGATTTCCCGGGGGTCCGAAAATTGAGGCCTGGGCCAAAGAAGGCCGACCAGACCGCTTTCCGTTTCCACGACCGTTATGCGGTAAGCCGGGCGCAGATTTTAGTTTTTCTGGCCTCAAAACAGCGGTCAGAAGGCAGGCGGACCAGCTCGCGAATGATAATGGTGTGATTGCCAACCAGGATGTCAGTGATATTGCTGCCTCTTTTCAGGCTGCGGTGTGCGATTGCTTGCTGGACAGAGTCCAGACAGCCATGCACATGTTCAGAGATGAGCACGGAGCACCCTCCAGAACCCCTGCCTTTGTGGTTGCTGGCGGGGTAGCATCTAATCAATTAATTAGAGCCGAGTTGAAGACGTGCTGCTCTCGTGAAGGATATAGCTTTCATGCGCCGCCTCTCTGGCTCTGTACCGACAACGGCGCCATGATTGCCTGGGCTGGCATTGAACGTCATCTTTTGGGCATTCATCATGATTTGGACTTTGCATCCCGGGCGCGCTGGCCGTTGGACGAGACTTCGGAAACAAAGATAGGTAGCGGCAAAAGAGGAGCAAAAGCTTAAACTCGGTGCCTTTGCCATTGACCTGAAGATGGCCCTGGGGTCCAGTATGGGGATTGGCCTCTAGGCTTGGGAGTAAACAGTCATGTCTTTCAAAAGCGCTGGTATCATTGGCGGGGGAGCGTGGGGAACTGCGCTGGCAGCGGCCGTGGCGAGAGCCGGTCTTGACAGCTTGATCTGGGCTCGAGAGACTGAGGTGGTGCAGGCCATCAATCAAAACCGGGAAAATACCGTCTTCCTGCCCGGCATTGAATTACTTGCAGCTATTCGTGCCACGGAAGATATGGAGGATCTGAGAAAAGTCGATTTTATTCTTATGGTGGCTCCAGCCCAGTTCACCAGGCAAGTGGCTGAAAGTCTGACACCGCACATTGATAGTGGAATTCCGCTGGTCATTTGCTCAAAGGGCATCGAAAAAGGCACAGGACGCTTGATGAGTGAGGTATTGGCAGAAGC
>JACZYI010000012.1 GCA_022571175.1 Pseudomonadota bacterium | reverse complement strand
TTATGAAAAGATGAAACAAGATGCCCAGCCCGATGAGCCCGCCCAGGCTCACCACAAGTCTTGGAATCCAGAGATCTTCTGATGTGGACCAGCCGCGAGCAATAGCGACGGCCATATAAACCAGTATGAGTGACACAATGACCAGTCGGACCAGGCCCTGGCCAAATTCATTTCTGTGTGTTTCCTTCACCCGTTGCCATCGCTCATAGGCGTTGGCATAAATGGCGGCACCACCGGCACGGAGCAGCCCGAACCCAGAGGTGGTTTTTTCACTCAAAATGATGTCTGACTTCATAAATAAATCATCCTTCGCACATCAATTGCGTCAACCCATTGATAATAATAACATTTTAAATACATCGCTGGCTTTCCTGCTGACTTGAGGCAGTATCAGGAAGATGCCAAACGTTCACCCTTTTGTGAATCATTTTCGTGCAATGTTCGCTCAAGTGGAAAAGAGACAATTATCCGCGTTCCGTTATTTTTTTCACTCAAGACGCGCACTTCACCGCCATGCGCTTCGACAAATCCTATCGATATAGGTAATCCAAGACCCGTGCCCTGATATCTCTTGGTGGTCGGATTGTCATAGACCTGGCCAAAGCGCGACTTGGCAACCTCAATTTCGTCAGGCGTCATGCCTTCGCCGCCATCGCGAACCTCAATGCCGATTGAGCCGTCTTTATCGAGCCAGGCCTTCAAGTCTACCACCCCATTATCGGGCGAAAATCTGATAGCATTGGAGAGCAGGTTTACGAAAATTTGTTTGATCTTGTGATGATCTGCGATTAACCGCGGCAGGTCAGATGGCACATGGCAAACAATTGAAATATTACGCTCGCTGGCGGTTACCGTCATATCCCGCGCCACATCCCTGATGGTTCGTATAATATCAACAGAGGTTTCGGTTAATTCCAGCTTGCCTTCTTCTATGCAAGCCAGATCGAGCATATCGCTGATAACGCCCAACAGATGCTGCCCGCTATGTTCAATATCCGCAGCATATTCCAGATATCTGGTATTTCCAATGGGCCCCAGAGATTGGCTGGCCATGACCTCCGAAAACCCGATAATGGCATTCAGAGGAGTCCTGAGATCATGACTCATATTTGCCAAAAACTTGGTCTTGGCCTGGTTGGCCGCTTCGGAAGAATCTCGCGCTGCTTTTAACTCCTCTTCCACCATCTTTCGGTCGGTGATGTCGAAAGCCACGCTCAGCACATGTTCTTCGTCTGTGTTTGCGTCCCTGAACAGGGTTTTTGTGGTCAGAAACGTGCGAACAGATTTATCAGGTAACTTGAACGGCGCTTCATATGTCAGGGATAGCGCACGTTCCTTCAATAATTCCTTGTCACGTTTATTCTCTTTTTCCCATTTTTCCTCACCCAACAGATTGCAAATTTGTCTGCCCACGGCCTTATCCGGAGTAGTGCCGCAAATAACAGCGCCATACTGGTTCATAAACAGACATTTACCCGACTTGTCGGTGGCATAGACAAGCGCTGGCAGGGAATCTATCACGGCCAGCAATTGACGCTTGCTTTCCCTCAAGGCATTAGAGCTTCGCTTGGTTTCGGACTCGAGCTTGTGCTCCAGATTGAGGGCACGTTCTTTCAACAATAATTGTTGTCGCCGCAAAGTCAGCAGATTTTTAGCCCGGGTCCGGAATTCAAACGGATCAACCGGACTCATTAAAAAATCGGTAGCGCCAGCTTCGAGTGCTTCGTTACGGTGATCGCGATCCTTGTAAACAGACACCACAATAATGGGAATTTCCTCCCCATCGGGCAGGGCACGCACACGACGGATAAATTCAGCACCATTCATCTCGGGCATACGAAAATCTGTAATAATCAGATCGGGGGTCTCGCCCCTGATATATTCAAGGGCGACAACCGGGTTGGAAAACATCTGAATATCTGTATCCGGACCAACCTTGGAAGCGTGTTGCGCCAAAATCCGGCGATTGGTAATACGATCATCAAGAATTACGATACGAGGCATATCTATCGGCTCCCTTTCTCGAATTACTCTAAAAATCGGTCAACCTTGGATTCGAGGGAACGCTCTGTGATCAGAAGCGAGTAAATTTATCAATGACTCCCGAAACATAGCTAGTCCAAGCAGCTTAAATACTATATAGTTAACAATAGGTAAACGGGTATCGTTAACAAAGTGGATTAACCGGTACTCAGTATACGATTCATGAGGTGCCAGATATTAAAAATAGGCAGCATTGATTCGTAAGAAGTCGATGGGGGAAGTGTTATGTTGTCGCGAATATCTCTCGCAAAAGTTGCGAGAAGCCCTGTTGTTGGTGGTGTGGAGACACGTCATGGCAGTGTTCTGAAGTTCCCGGAGCCGTCCATAGATGAAAATTTGCATGTTCCGGATTCCCTTGATAGTTTTCGGGACCTTTCTTTGCCAGAACTGGACCTGGAATTTGATCCGCATTATGGCGCTCTCTGGTGCCTGAAACGCCATACCTTGCGCCCCAATTTCACACAGGCCCTTATAGACAATATCAAAGCCGTGCAAAAATGCACGAGAGAAGCTTTTCTCTCTGCCGGTCCCGAAGGAATGCCCATCAAATATATGATTTGGGCATCAAAAAAGAAAAATATTTTCAATCTGGGTGGCGACCTTATTCATTTCGTGGAATTGCTTAATGAGCGTGATCGTGCTGGTTTGGAATCCTATGCCCGCGCCTGTGTAGACATATGTTTTGCCAATTACACTAATCTGGATTTGCCCATTTTAACCATCGCCCTGGTGCAGGGGGATGCGCTTGGTGGCGGATTGGAGTCCGCGCTTTCAAATGACATTATCATTGCCGAGAGGAGTGCTCAGTTCGGGTTTCCCGAAATTTTATTTGGACTGTTTCCGGGTATGGGGGCCTATAGCTTTGTGGCTCGTCGCGCAGGATCTAAAGCAGCCGATGACTTGATTTTCAGCGGACGCATTTTACGGGCTGAACAACTTTATGATTTGGGACTTATTGATATACTTGCCCCGGACGGGGATGGCGAAAAAGAGCTCGACACCTACCTGCGAAGAAACAAGACAAAATTCAATGCCCATCAGGCGCTTTTCGAGACCCGGCGTCGCATAAATCCAGTCTCATCGCAGGAAATGTATCGGATCGCAGAGCGCTGGGTGGATGTGGCGATGGATCTGACAGAGCGAGACATCAAGAAAATGCGCCGACTGGCCAATGCTCAGATGAAACGGGTAGAAAAAATCCAACAAGAAACTGCTGAACTTGAAGCAAGCCGTTCGCTGGATCCAACTGTCAATTCTGGTGACTGGACGGTTGCCGCAAAAACCGTCAAGGACTCCCTGCTTGGGAAAGAAGCCTCTTCAATTGTGAATTTTGATTTTAGCCCAGGCTCGGATGCCCGGAAGCTATCGCCAACGAACCCCAAGAATCTGAGTAATGAAAAGTTTGGTGAGAGCGATAATGATGTGAGTTATACTGGTGAGAGTGAGAACAGCACCGGTGAAAGTAAGAGTAGTGAAAGGACTGCCCAATTGTCTTCCCAGGATAATGTAAGACCTTCCCCTGATAAATCAGAGGCCGAAGAACCCGCACCAAAAACCGTGAAACCCAGGGTCAGGAGCATGAAACCCGCTGGATTGCGTGGAGATGACACCATCATTTACACACGTTTCATGGAAGAAGTGGCCGAAGCCAGAGCAGCAGCAACCCTTCAGCCCGGTGTTGAGCGCATGCTGTCGGAAGGATTGTCCCGGGAAGATTACCTCCGCTTCCTGGAACAGCTTTATCATGTGGTTTGGCATTTTTGCCCGACCATGGCCACGGCGGCCGCACGCTGTGGCGATGAAAATCGCGAATTGCGTTATGCCCTTTACGAAAGCATCGCCGACGAAAAGGGGCATGAAATGTGGGTATTGGAAGATATCGCCGCTATTGGGGGTGATCCGGAAGCAGTCAAGATCTCCACGCCGGAAGTGCCGGTCCGAGCCATGATCGGCCATAATTACTATATGGCTGGAAACCAAAACCCGTGGTCTGTGATGGGTATGGTTCATGTTTTGGAAGAAATTTCTGCTAATTATTCAAGCCGGGTGGCAGCTATGGTTGCCAAACGACTGGGCATAACCGATGGCCAGGGTTTTCACTTTTTAGGGTCTCATGGCTCGCTCGATGAAGAACATGCGGGCGAGTTCAAAAAATTCATTCAGCACGCCTGTCTGGATGCAGATTTAAAGGCTATAACGGATTCAGCCAAAGTGAATTACGCCCTTTTCGGAGCCCTGTTCAAGGACGAATAAGACCCGGCTTGCACCCAACCCCCAGGCTTGATAAACAACCGGGGGAATTTTCTTTATGTCCAAAATCGATAAAATGATTCTTACCCGCGAGGCAGCGCTCTTTTATGAAGAAGCGTTCATGCCCGCAATCTACGAGCAATGGCCCCCTTTTCTTCTGGGCGCGGCCAATACTAAAACCGGTGATCGTATTCTGGATGTAGGATGCGGCACCGGTGCCCTGGCACGAGAAGCGATCAGGCGGGTTGCACCCGATGGTGAGGTCACCGGCCTTGATCTGAGCGAAAGCATGCTGTCTATAGCACGCCAGAATTGCCCGGAAGCCACATGGCAACAGGGCGACGCCAGCCAACTGCCATTTGAAGATGCCAGTTTTGATGTTGTGGCCAGCCCCTTTATGTTGATGTTTCTGCCAGAACCGGTCCAGGCAGTCCGTGAAATGTGGCGTGTGTTGGCGGTTGGAGGGCGGTTGGTCATATCGGTTTGGGAGGGGTTGCATCAAAATCCTGTATTTGCCAGCCTGACCGGAATTGCCCGTCGCCGCATCAGTGGAGAGGTGGGCGCTTCACTTGCCCAACCCTTTGCCCTTGGCCGGGAAGGTAGCCTTGAAGATATCTACCATCAGGCCGGCATTGAAGAGGCACGCTTCGATACCGAGCATGGGCGTGTGCGCTTTCCCTCAGTCGATCTTTTTATTCGAAGTGAAATCAAAAACTGGCTGCTGGCGGATGAAATTGATGAAGATATAATCAAGCTGATCATTGAGGACGCCAGAGAGGCTTTCAAGGATTATATTGATGTGGACGGCCATTTCGATTGCCCCCTAAATGCCCGACTGGCAAAAGCCACCAAACAGTCCGTGATAACAACCGAAGAAGCCCCTACTCGCTCCGTAGTGATACCACGGGCGACTGGCGAGCCGCCCGAACCGTCCGGAACATAATGGTTACAAGGGCAATGCCAAGCGCTGCCAAGGCAGATATTACAAAGACCATGAGACCAATTTCGGTTCGGTAAACGAACCCCTGAAGCCAATCGCCCATCAAAAGCCACGCCGCAGGCCAAGCCACCACATTGGCCACAATCACCAGCTTGGAAAAGTCCCAGCTAAGAAGCGAGACAATGTTACCGACCGTTGCCCCATGAACCTTGCGGACACCAATCTCCTTGGTGCGTTTGTCCACGGTAAAGCTTGCTAGCCCGTAAAGACCAATGCAGGCAATCAGGATGGCAATACCAGCCAGTCCAATGAAAAGTTCCAGAGTACGGACTTCGGCCGCATACATGGCTTCAAAGGTTTCATCCAGGAAGGTCCGTTGGATGGGAAAGTCCGGCACCAGCCTTGCCCAGGTCTCATCTATATGGGCCAGTGTCGCTTCTAAATTGTTGCCGGTAATTTTGAGGCTCGCATTGTCCGCACGATCGGTCAAATAATAAGTGATCGGTGCCACTTCAGTCCTGATGGAGCGATAGTGAATATCCCGAACAATACCAACGATGGTATAATTGATCCGCAAGTTCACACCATTCTGGCTGAAAGCGCTATAGGCTCTCTCTCCTATGGCCTCTTCCGGGCTGGACCAGCCCGCCCGACGCATGGCGGTTTCATTCAGGATGATGGAGGTTTCAGCGGTGGGGTTTTCCGCATTTGGAAAACGGAATTGATCCAGGCCAAACTCTTCCGAAAATGACCGGCCCGCCAAAAGATCAATGCCATAGACGTTGAAGAATTCATAATCGATGCTTACACGCCGGGTTGCGACGGCATCATCAGGCGTATGACCTTCAAGGATAATACCAGAGCCATCAGAAAGACTACCGGTTGGAATAACGGTAGATATGGTGGCACCAATAATTTCAGGGTTTGCCAGCAGCTCGATGCGCATGGCAGCCCAGGCATCAGCTGCTTCCCGACTATTCAGTTTCAGATTAACAATGCGCTCACGGTCAAAGCCCATGGGGGCAGACATGACAAAACGGATCTGGGTCGAGACAATCGCACTGGCAATTATAAGGCCAATGGCGATAGAAAACTGAAGGATCACCAAGCCGGATCGCACCCGCGCCGCGCCAGCGCCTGCAACCTGCTCGCCGTGTAAGATGCGCGCCGGGTTGATGCGGGCCAGGATAAATGCAGGATATACACCAGCCAGTGAAGCCGAAATAATGGCAATCAGAAAAGCGCCACCCAAAATGACCGGATCAAGCAATACGCTGGACGTAAACTCGGTTCCCGCAAATTGGTTAAACTTGGGTAACATCATCTCGAGCACAATGCCCGCCAAAATCAGGGCAATCAGGCCCAGAAGCACGCTTTCGCCCATAAATTGAGCCGCAATTTGATCTCGTCTCGCGCCCATAACTTTTTTAAGGCCTATTTCTTTACCGCGGGTGGTCGCCTGGGCAATTTGCAGATTCATGAAGTTGAAAGCAGCCACGGCCAGCGTGACTATGGCGACCGCTATGAATATCCAGATGTCACTCTTGGGGCGGTAAACCCGCGTCAGTCCGGTCAGGGTATCCATTTGATTAATTTCGTTATCAAGCCCAGGCGTTAGGTGAATATCAGCGAGCGGTTGGATAACAACCTGGGCAAAACCTGAGGCCCGAGGATCAATATCTGAATTCAGATATCCGTTGAATTTTTCTACAAGCGCTGACATGTCGGTGCCTGGAATGACCCGAATATACTGATAAAACTGGTCAGAAAAGACATTATCGATAAAGCCTCCGCCACCAGTCGCATTCCGCAGGGTTTGGATATTGCTATAGAAATTATCGATAAGATGGGTATTGGAGGGCAGGTTTTGAATAACCCCGGTTATGGTTACATCCAGTTGACCGTCGATGAAAAGTGTCTCGCCAACCACATCCGTGTGGCCAAAATATTTTTGTGCGGCGGCCTCGGTCAAGACAATTGTGTTCGGTTCAAGAAGCGCGGTGTCAGGATTGCCGCTCAAGAATTCCATGGGAAACATGGAAAAGAAATTTGATTCTGCAAAAGCGGCGTTCTCGAAGAATTTGACATCGTCCCGTTTGATCAGGATTTCAAAGGAGGCAAAACGCGTATATTCCTCAACCTCGGGGTGGGCTTCCGACAACAGATTACCGACCGGATTGAAAAAGGTCGCAAAACGGGCGCCGGTGGATGTGGCCACCCAATTCAGGCGATGAATATCCGATGCACCTTCATATTGGGTTTCATAAGAGAGCTCATGGCGCACAAAAAGCGCGATCAGCAAAAAGCTCGCCAATCCTGCAGCCAATGTGAAAACATTGATAAAAGTATATAGCCGGTGCTTCCACAGCGTCCGCATGCTAGTGATAATCGCATTTGTCATCTCTCTTCTCCCTTCCTCGCGTGACCCAGGCCATGAACAGCCCGTTACCAAAGTCGGTTCCCTCGATACAAAGAACCGGGTTATTGTTTTATTCTCTAGTAAAGAGCAAGAAATGTGCCAAAGATGTTTCACATAAAATCATACAATATCAACATGTTATGGAACTAATAACAGATGGTGTTGGCGACAAATGTACAGCACCGGACAGTTACTGTCCGGTATCGTACAACCCCTCACTTGTTCTCTCATACTTCAGGCAGGCTAAAAGCAGCCTTCAGGAATGGTTATTCCCTGTGCGTATACATGGTTGGCGTGGCGACTGGATCAGGATAAATCCGGGCGGCGTCAAAGCCGTTATAGAGCACACCGTTCTGCATCACATAGGTGATGGCCCGGGCGTTATAGATATCCTCCAGCGGGTTTTCCGACATGATAACCATATCGGCCAGTTTGCCCACCTCGATTGAACCCACATTTTCGCCCAGCCCGTGATAATTGGCACCATTTATGGTGGCGATATCGATAATATCCGCCGGCGAAAATCCACCCTGCTGGTAGAGCTCCATTTCCCAGTGGGCATCAAGTCCGCTCATCTGGCCATGGGCACCCAATTGCAAAGAAATGCCGGCATCATAAAGCTTGTGCAGCTGCCGCGCCATTTCGGGGGCATAATGCTCATCTTCCCAATAAAAAGTGGGGCGACGAACACGCAACAATTCATCCCGCGTCTGGAATTGAAGAAGCTTCTCATTCTCCCACACACGTTCTTCATGATGGAACCAGGTTTCACCCGACGGGCCATTATAAACCACGATCAAAGTGGGCGTGATACCAATTTCCGTAGCTGCCAGCATGGCAACCACATCGTCATAAAGTGGCGTCATGCCCATGGAATGTTCCAGGCCGGTCAGACCATCCACCACCTGGGTCAAATTCATCTGCAAATTGGCCGCGGTCTCGGCCACATCATTCATGCCCAGCTCACGAGCAGCGGTGGCAATGCCGTGGCGAGCACGGCGGCTATAGACGGTATAATCCTTGACCGCTTCTGCTCCGAAGGCCTGATTGTAAGCCAGATGCTCATAGGCGTCTTCATAGCCTGTTATTTCGCGCAGCAGTGCCTTGCGATAGGTCATGCCAAAAATGGGTGTGCCAACAGAATAAAGTCTGGGCCCGACTGCAAGACCAGCATCCACACGGTCCCGAACCCAGGGGTCTTTTTCGTTAGTGCCATAAACCTCATAAAGTGTGGTCACACCATAGGCCAGAGGCGACAGCAACCCGCTAACATTTTGTTCAACAACATGCAGGTAAGACTGCGTATCTCCACCGTAATGGCCATGAGCGTCCACAATGCCCGGCATAATGGTCTGGCCGGAAAGGTCGAAAACCTGCGCACCGGACGGAATATCCACATCTTTTCCGATGGCGGCGATCCGGTTTTTCACCACCAGCACAGTGGCACCTTCCAGCACATCGCGATCCCCATTAACAGTGATCACGCGCGCATTGGTAAGGGCAATAGTTGAGGTCGGCATCGCCGCTTCAAAGACAATAGAAATATCCGTGGTGGCAGCCTGTTCATCCCCAGCCAGAACCGCTTCCAGAGATTTTTCATAAAAATCAGTGCCGCGCATCCAATGGAGCCCGCTGCCGTCTGCATTCCAGCCCAGATAGGCGCCGTCCTTCGTGTGAATACGCTGGGTATAGCCTTCGCCATCAGCGGCACTGACGGTTTGCATACCACCCACAAATTCGAAGGGCGTCACATAGGACCGATGATATTCGCGGAAAGCGATCCAATTAAAGTCAGGCGAGATAACCACTCGCGAAGATTTCGGAAAACGATAGAGGATGCGTTCATCCTTGCCGGATAGATCGATATATTTGAGGACCAGACCTTCATCATCAAACTCGGCAAAATAAAGTCCCTCCCCGTCGAGCGAAAAGCGAATGCCGGAAGCCCTCCTGATAGCCCCCCTGTTACCGGTGGAAAAGTCAGCATTGATGTCGGTCACTTTCCAGCTTTCGCCATCAGCCATCACCATCAACTCAAAATCTGCCTGGGCCTCCAGCCGTTGACCGTTTTGAAAATCGCCCCTGGCCCGCAGATAGGCGAGCATGCTGCCGTCATTGGATAATGCGAGCGCGCCATATTGGGTGGCCAAATCTGTCAGTTTTTCAGGCGCACCACCCTTGATCGATTGACGATAAATAGCGCCAAGTGCGGCATCGCTCCAGCCAGCGTAATAAAGTGTGCCGCTGGCTTGGTCATATGCGGGGCTGGTTTCCAGCATATCAGAATTGGTGATATTTTGAGAGACACCATCGCCATAAAGATAAAGGTCACCAAGAGATTCAGAGATAATACCCTGGTCAGTCCTGATAGAAAAACGCTGAATTCGCGTGCGCTGCTCGCCTTCCGCCACAGGCGTCGCGTTCCGGTTAGTCTGGTTGAGCTCGCGGCGGACGGGCGCTGTGAAGGGAATGTCGCTCACCTCACCAGTATCCACATTTACGCGGTGGAATCCTCCGCCCGAGGTGTAAATAATCTCATTCTCCGAAGCCCAACCCATGCCGGTGCCAGACCCGGAAAGATTTCCAAGATTTTCCATCTGGTCGCGATCAAGATTCCAGACCACTGCCCGGTCTTCCATGGTTTTCATATCGCGAACCCAGAGCGCGGTCTTGAGATCACTGCGACCATAAAAGGCGAGCATTGACCCGTTGGGCGACAAGGTTGGATTAAAAGCACCGCCTGCGCGCTGGATAAAAATTTCGCTCTCGCCGGTATTTCGGTCTCGCCGGTAAATGCGTGCGCCATCAGATGGAAGCGCGCCGTCACCATGCTCATAATAGATCGCGTTCCGCGCCGGGTCGTCCACGAATTGGGCCACGAACTGGAACAGGCTGGATTCCATAATGAGCTGTTCATTTCCAAATCGATTGAGCAGCAAAGCGTTGTTGCTGAAATCCAGTTGCAAGCGGGTGGCAAATAAATTTCGCCCGTCTGCAGACCAGGTGGCACCACCGTAGGATGAGGGAGAATTGGTCAGGTTTTCGAGTACGCCGCTCTCCCTGTTCATAACCCAGATATCGTCACTGCCTGCCCGGTCGGAGGTAAATGATATTTCGGTTCCATCTGGGCTAAATCGCGGTGTCAGGTTCCAGGAGCGGCCCTCGGTAAGCGCTGTCGCGGCACCACCGGTCACCGGCATTTCATAAATATGACCCAGCAGATCAAAAATGATCGTTTCGCCATCAGGGGAGACATCCAGACTCATCCAGGTGCCTTCGCTGGCTTCATATTCGAACAGAACCGTCGGTGTTCCCTCTGGGTTGGCCGTATCAATGCTCCATTCTTCCGCCGCTTCTTCCGTGGCCACTACTTCCTCATCCTGCGCCCAAACAGATGATACCGTGAGAGCCAGCACTACCAAAACACCAAACAATATCCGTTGCATATAATCCCCCTGCGATTTTCGAATCTAATTTAAAGAATCGGTCGACCAATTGCCCAAGTCTGGCGCTTTCAGAAACCATTGTAAATATGAAGGCCTGACCGGCGATGTCAGTCCGCAGAGCATTTATATTAATTTTGCCAATGGGTAGAAGCGGCAACTCGGGCTTCAGTTCGATAATCTTAAGCAGACTGATTGGATGCAGTCACGTCGGAGGCACGCTCAGTCGTTTTCATATCTGGCTCTGCATCGGCTTCTTTCTTGTCTTGCTCTGATGGATCCACATAAAAGAATGCAGACAGCAGAAAAAATATGCCCAAAGTGATTGATAAAAACTTTGCAAGTTTTGTAGGATGGCTACCTCCCCCAATGGGTAATAACTCAGATGAACGAGATCGGCAGCTAACCCCGGGCAACCACCTTACGATAAAGATGCCAGGTGGCATGCCCCAAGATGGGCATGACCACAGCCAGCCCCACAAAAAATGGAATGGAGCCTATCACCAGCGCGCAGGCGACAATGAAACCCCATACAAGCATGATAACCGGATTGACAATCACTGAGCGCACGGAAGTCTTGACCGCCATAAAGGCGCTTACATCCCGGTCCAGTAGCATGGGGAATGAAACCACACTGATGGACAAAACCAGCACGGCAAACAAGAACCCGACTCCGCTGCCAATCAGTATCAGGTTCATACCTTCCGGGGTGGTGAAAATATCGACGGCAAATTCCTTGAGAGAGGCCGGTGTGGCATCACCAAAAATGCTCACATAGATCGCATTCGCTGCAAACAGCCAGCCCACAAAAATACCGGTCTGGATAAATCCCAGCATGGAAATGGATAAAATGGAATGAGATCGCAAAACATCAAAGGCGCGCCGCCAGGAAATTTCAAGATTCTTTTCTATTCGCCGGGACATCTCATACATGCCCGTTGCTGCCAGCGGCCCAATCAGGGCAAAGCCGGCGATAAGCGGAAACAGCAGCGGCAGGACTTCATAGCCGAAGGCAAAGCGCGCCAGCACCACTCCTATGATGGGATAAATCAGGGCCAGAAAAACCAGATGGCTGGGTTTGGTATTGAAATCGGCAATTCCCAGAGATATGGCCTCCTTCAGATCGCTCAATGTGATTTTCTGGATACGGGGACCAGAGGCACTCTCTTCCACGCCTGTGACTACATTCTCGTTCGACATTCTGGAACCTCCTTGAATATAGAACAGTCAGGAACCAAACCCAAGTCCGGGGAGAATGCCAGCCCTGCCCCCGGGCGTCAACTTTGATGCGTGCTCATATAATAGTACCACTGCCTAGCCAGGTCCGAAACAAGGCTGGTTATTCACCACCCGCAAAGAAAAACATACGCGAAAACCAGGAATATTGTGCTTCCATCTGCATAAGTCCAATAAGCACTAGAATTGCCACAGGGGGTATCAGAATGGCAAAAACGATTGCCAGGCGCTCCCACATCATATGCATGAAGACCGATATGATCAGGCCCGCCTTCCCAAACATAAAGATGAGGATAAGCGACCATCTCACAAGGCCCTGGAAATCAAGATAATCCACCATGTAGGACCCGGCGCTCAAAACAAATAACAGCGCCCAAATCTTGAAATAAATCCCGATTGGATGTTGCTGACCTTCTACTTGTGCCATGACGTCACCTCACCAAAGATAAAAGAATGCAAAAATGAATACCCAGACAAGATCAACAAAATGCCAATAAAGCCCGGTAATCTCGACGATTTGATAATTACCCTTCTTTTCATAATCTCCCCGTCTGACCTTGAAGGCCACGACCGTCAGGTAAATAACGCCGATTGAGACGTGAAAACCGTGGAAACCGGTAATCATGAAAAAGACCGAGCCAAACTGAGCCGCTCCCATGGGGTTGGTCCAGGGACGCACGCCTTCGTCCACAATCAGTTTGGTCCACTCGAAGGCCTGCATGCCCACGAATGAGAGACCAAAAAGTGCCGTGACCAGCATCAGCCAGAAAACCTTTTTCTTGTCGCCGCGATAGCCAAAATTCACCGCCATGGCCATGGTTCCACTGCTGGAGATCAAGATAAAGGTCATAATGGCGATCAAGATAAGCGGGATGGGATCGCCGCCAAAGCTCAAGGCAAAGACGTGGCTTGGATTGGGCCAGGGCACCGTTGTGGTGCTGCGAACGGTCATATAGGAAGTCAGGAAAATTGAAAAAATGAAGGTATCGCTGAGCAGAAAAATCCACATCATGGCCTTGCCCCAGGGGACATTCTTGAATGCCCGCTGGTCTGACCCCCAGTCTGCGGCCAAACCCTCTACTCCAGATGTGGGAGTGGCGGGGAGTAAGGTGTCATGTGCATGTTCACTCATATGCGTCTCTCTTCTCTTGAATCAAAGCCTTATGTCTCTCAAGTCGAAATCATCAGGGCGAACATCACCAGCCAGACCAAAAGCAGGAAATGCCAATAGGTGGCGCAAAGATCCACGCCCAGTTTTATTTTGTCCTCATCATCACCCCGGCCGATACGAGCCATGGATCGGGTCCAGGCAATAACACCGCCCAGAATATGCAGGCCATGAATACCGGTAATCATATAGAAAAAGCTGTTCGCCGGGTTTGAGCTTGCATAAAACCCGAGGTTAGCCATCTCCTGCCAGGCCACCAATTGCCCCACAAGAAAGGTTATGGCGAGAAGACCGCCGATCATCATACCCAGTTTGACGGTTTGAGCCTGGCCACGTCTGGCTGCCCGTCTTGCCCATTCCATGGCGAGGGAGGAAGCAATCAAAATTACCGTGTTGTACCAAAGTAAATCGGGCTCGGGCATGGGCACCCAGTCAGCAAGATCCATCCGCATTTTGTAGGCCGCCACCACCAGAAAAAACAGCGATGTTACAATGGCCAGAAACAGTCTTAATCCGATCTTGGAGGAATGCGGCGAGATTGCACTCAGATGCTGATCATCAGAGGCGCTGTTTTCTGCGCTCCAGGATTTGGCAGTGAGTTTTTTGACAATTCCCATTAATTATCCTCAGCCGATGGTGCTGAACCTGCCACCATTGCACTGCTGCCAGCATCCGCACTGCGGGGTTGGTTTTGCGGGCAAAAATCATCCTTGGCACCCGGAACCGCATAATCATAAGCCCAGCGATAAACCAGGGGCAGATTGGGGCCCCAATTGCCATGAACCGGCGGCGTTTGAGGGGTCTGCCATTCAAGCGAGGCTGCTTTCCATGGGTTCGGACCCGATTTCTTGCCCTTGAAATAGCTCCAGATCATATTGTAGATGAAAAGCAGTTGCACCACACCCACGATCAAGGCGGCAATCGTTATAGCCGAGTTCAGGTCTCTGGCTGACTGCGGAATAAATTCAATTCCTTCATAGTCATAATACCGCCGGGGAACGCCCACAAAACCCAGATAATGCATGGGGAAATAGATAGCG
Source organism: Pseudomonadota bacterium (assembly GCA_022571175.1). Taxonomy (GTDB): domain Bacteria; phylum Pseudomonadota; class Alphaproteobacteria; order Sphingomonadales; family SMXR01; genus JACZYI01. Next base: position 5,744 of record JACZYI010000012.1, on the reverse strand, counting down.
TAGGTGCCAAGGAAGGTGACCCAGAAGTGGAACTTGCCCATGCCCTCGTGGAGCATTCGCCCGGTGACCAGGGGATACCAATGATAGATCGCCCCGAAGATGACCAGGAGCGGCGCCACGCCCATCACCATATGAAAGTGGGCGACCACGAACATGGTGTCCGAAAGCGGAACATCGACGACCACATTGCCGAGGAACAGGCCGGTGATTCCCCCGTTCACGAAGGTGACGATAAAGCCGATGGCAAACAGCATGGGCAGGGTGAAGTTGATGTTGGCCTTCCACAGGGTCAGCGTCCAGTTGTAGACCTTGAGGGCGGTCGGCACGGCGATGATCAGCGTGGTGGTGGCGAAGAAGAACCCGAACCACGGGTTCATGCCGCTGACATACATGTGATGCGCCCACACCACGAAGCTGAGGCCGCCGATTATCACAATCGCCCAGACCATCATGCGATAGCCGAAGATGTGCCGTCTCGCATGGACACTGAGCAGGTCGGAGACGATGCCGAAGGCCGGCAGGGCGACGATATAGACTTCGGGATGACCGAAGAACCAGAACAGATGCTGGAACAGGATCGGGCTGCCGCCGCCATAGTCCAGCTGCTGACCCAAGGAAATAATAACCGGCATGAAAAAGCTGGTACCGATCACGCGATCCAGCAGCATCATAATACCGCTTACGAACAGTGCGGGAAAAGCCAGCAGGCCCAGAATGGTGGCGATAAAAATGCCCCAGACCGAAAGCGGCATGCGCATCAGGGTCATGCCCCGGGTGCGGGCCTGAAGCACGGTTGTGACATAATTAAGGCCGCCCATGGTAAAGGCAACGATAAAGACCACCAGCGAGACCAGCATCAAGATAATGCCCCAGTCCGATCCCGGTGTGCCCTGTAATATAGCCTGCGGGGGATAAAGGGTCCAACCAGCACCGGTGGGTCCGCCGGGTACAAAAAAACTGGCCATCAGAATGATAACACTCAGCAGGTATACCCAGACGCTGAGCATATTCATATAGGGAAAGACCATGTCCCGGGCACCGCACATGAGCGGAATCAGATAATTGCCAAAGCCGCCCAGAAAAAGAGCGGTCAGCAAATAAATGACCATAATCATGCCATGCATGGTGACAAACTGCAGATAGGTCGCAGGGTTGATAAATTCGAACATCCCGGGGAACCCTAATTGCAGACGCATCAGGCCGGAAAGAACCAGCGCAACCAGTCCCACCGCAATGGCAATGATTGAATATTGAACGGCGATGACTTTGTGATCCTGGCTCCATACATATTTGGTTATGAAGGTATCAGGGTCGTGCAATTCCAGATCTTCGACTTCTGCCGGTGCCACATAGTCCATCAAAACGCCCTCTTCTGTATTTCTTCCCTATGCCCTTCTAAAGGACAAGCCCTTGCCTATAACAACCGAATTAGAAACTATTCACCCTCACCCCGCATGAAAGCGATGATCGCCTCCAGTTCTTCATCCGTCAAATCATATGGCGGCATGAAAGGATCAAAACCTTCAACTACTTTGGCGTTGGGATTAATAATTGATTCCCGCAAATAGGCTTCATCCACCACAATCACACTGCCATCCGCCATAGTCTCGCTACGTCCAAAAATATTTTGCCAGGTGGGACCAACTCCCGCAGAGCCATCGAGGCTGTGACAGGACAAACAGCCTTGCCCTTCAGCCAGCAGACGGCCCCGGTCAAACAGGCTCACGCCAGCATCCACGCCGCCACTGGACATAGTTTCCGCAAAAGTGGGTTGCGTGGTCAGCCAAGTCTGATAAGAGGCCTCATCTTCAACCACAACCTTGCCCCTCATTTGATAATGCCCCACACCACAAAGCTCGGCGCAGAGAATTTCGAAGGTGCCTTCGCGGATTGGCGTCAGCCAGAAGTAGGAAACCTGACCGGGTATCATGTCCATCTTGGCCCGGAATTGTGGCACGTAGAAATCATGCAGGACATCTTTTGAGCGCAGTAAAATCTTGACCGGGCGGTCCATTGGCAAATGCATTACCTGGCTGGTAGCGATCAGAATATCGTCCTGTCCATTGGGGTCATCAGGGTTGACACCCAGAGGATTTGCGAACGTTATATGCTGCACGCCCGAGGTGCCTAGCACCCCGTCTTCGCCCGGATAGCGAAAAGCCCAATGCCATTGCTGGCCCAGCACGTCAACTTCGTGAGCGTCTTCAGGTACAGTGATAAAATCATTCCAGACCACCAGGCCCGGTGCCAGCATGGCGATCACAGCTATAGAAGTCAAAATTGTCAGCCACCACTCAAGCTTGTTATTCTCCGGCTCATATGCTGATCGCCGGTTTTTATCATAGCGATATTTGTGGATAGCCCAGGCCATAAACAAAACCACCAGCACGAAAACGATGCCGGTGAGAATGAATGTGAGGATAAGAATATCATCAATGGTACCCCAGTTGGAAGCAATCGGGGTAAACCAGTAGGGGCTCACGAATGTGAAAATGACGGATCCGACGACCAGCAGAACCAGAACGATTACGACAGCCATATGAAATATTCCCCCCTTACGAAAAACGTCGATGGCCTGTCTTTACATAAATTATTCTCAACGGTCCAGACCTTCTTTTGCCTACCTATCCATCTGTTACAGAATACCTTTTTTATCCTGATTCCGGCGATCATGCACCAACTCACTTTTTAAGCAATCGGGCAGCATATATGGCCACCAACCACACCCTAATTGAGCAAAATAAAGGATTTGTTAAGGAAAGCGGAGGGCGATAATACTCCCGCGCATCCGAGGGTGGAACATATTACGCTACGCACGGGACTGACATGTTTGAACAGGAAGCCAGCCTTCAACAAGAAATTATAGACTGGTTCGAATTTTAGCTTCTGAGGTGAGGAGCAAACAATTCGCTTCTGGTAAATGCGCGGGAGCAGTCCTGAGATTGATGCTAAAAAAGTGGCAGAGAGGAAGGGATTCGAACCCTCGAAGGGCGTAAACCCTTACTCCCTTAGCAGGGGAGCGCCTTCAGCCACTCGGCCACCTCTCCACGAGCGGGGTTAGTGCATCTGACAGCCCCTGTCAACGAGGTGATGAAGGCAACGCCGCCCCTGCCCGGTCCCGGCACCACGCAAAAGTGATGCGCTTGTCTGAGGCTTTCATTTGAATTTCGCGCGCGGACCGGCTAGCTAACCCCTAACCAAAATGTAAATTTTAAAGGGGACCGGTATGTTCGTCAGATTTGGGGTTGTTTTTCTGCTGTTTTCAACGCTGCTCGCAGGGGCATTTTCTGCTTCCGGGCAGACCGAAAACGCCCAAATTTCACTTGATATGGAGATCAGCATTGAGGGTGAGGATTCTGAAAATGCAGATGCGTTCTGGCTGGCCTTCCGGCCATCAGAAGCGCTGGGTTTTACCCTCTGGCATGAGGCCATCGACGCTCCGGGGCTAACCTGGCAACTGCCCGAAGGCATTACCAAGTCCGAGAGCATCTGGCCCGAGATTATAATATTGGGTGAAGACGATATTGGAGTCCCTATCCTGGGCTTTGGCAGTGAGGCCTGGATTTATCAGAAATTTGAAACGGATGCAGACTGGCAGGCTGAGGGCAGCGGAGACATAACGCTCACGATTGACCGTATTTCTCTCTGCCGTGAGGTCTGCAAAACCGGCAGCGCCTCCCTCACCTTTAATGTTTCAAAAACGGTAGCGAGTGCGCAGCTCCTCACCGGGGAGAGAATGACAGATATGCACAAGGCTGGTCTCAACTGGCGCAAAGGGGGGCTGGCAAGCCGGATCACCGAAGATTTTTTCTATATGGGTATAGTCATGGACCGGGGAGCGCGGGACACGGTGGAGACTGTTTTTCTGCTGCCGCTCACCAGAAATATTATTGACCCCGCTGCGCCAATTGAATTTTCACCCACCCGCAACGGATTTTTTGGAAGCACCACGCCCATTTCCGGGAGTGTTCCACCAGCGATGCTGGAGGGCATCTTCGCCATTCTGGGCAAGGCCGGAGACATCACCGCCTTTTATTTCAATGACCGGAATGATGAAACCATGATTATGGGGGATGATGCCTATGTGGCCGACGATGGTCAGTCTGGCACCAATCAGGGTTTTAACATTCTTAGCGCGATCCTGTTCGCCATTCTCGGGGGCATGATCCTCAATATCATGCCCTGCGTTTTTCCCATTCTGGCACTCAAAACCTTCGGTCTGGTGGAGGCAGGCAGTCACTCAAGCCGGGCCATGCGGGCCGATGGGATGGCCTACACATTGGGTGTGGTGGTCAGCTTTCTGATGGTTGCAGGGGTGCTTGTTTTTGTCCGCAGCATTGGTGAACAGGTGGGCTGGGGCTTCCAGTTGCAATCGCCGGGTTTTGTGCTGACCATGGCCATCATCATGTTTTTGGTGGGGCTGAACTTTCTGGGCGTATTTGAGTTGCACACGGGCTTTGCAGGCCTGGGCAACCGTCTTTCCAGCGCTCAGGGGCCAAAGGGTGCCTTTTTCACCGGCGGGCTGGCAACCCTGGTGGCCACCCCCTGCACCGCGCCCTTTATGGCTCCGGCCATTGGTTTCGCGGTGGCCCAATCCACGCCCATGGCGCTGGTGGTTTTTGCCGCCCTCGGGTTTGGCATGGCGCTTCCCTACCTGGTTTTGAGCTTTGTACCAAAACTCGCTGGCCTGATGCCAAAACCCGGCCCCTGGATGGTTACTTTCAAGGAATTTCTGGCCTTTCCCATGTTTGCCACCGTGGTTTGGCTGATTTGGGTGCTGAACATGCAAACCAGAGTCAGCGGAATTCTGCTGGGCCTTGGCATAATGGTCATGCTCGGGTTTGGCTTCTGGATATTGCGGAAAATGACCACAGCCCGGACCGCATCAAGGAATATTATCGGCGGCGTTATGCTGCTGGCCGTGATTTTCTCGGTGGTTCGTATCGGCGATTTCCGGGCCGGGAATGCCTCAATTGATGATCTCACTTTCGGCATGACCCAAACCGAGGTGATCCCCTATTCCGAGGTCACGCTCGCCATGGCCCGACTGGAAGGCCGCCCGGTGTTCCTCCATTTTTACGCCTCCTGGTGTATCTTTTGTCTGATGGCGGAAAATCTTGTGTTCGCCACCGATGACTTTCAGGCCTATCTGAACAGACAGGGAATTCTGTTTATGTATCTGGACAACACGCTTTCCAGCCCGGGTGTGACACGCATGATGGAATCATTTGGTCGCCCGGGCCAACCGCTGGATGTCTATTTCCCGGCTGATGCCAGCCGCCCCGGCAAGGCACTCTCGACCGCTTTCACCACCCGCACTGTTATCGGGCAAATGATGGCTATCGACGCCGGAGACCAGAACCCATAGGCTGCCTCATGGCTTTTGAAGCTCTCTCGCTGGTCCAGGAATATTACCCCCGCATTGACGCTGGCGATGTGCTCTGGGTGGTGGATCTCTTTGACGAGCAGGCCGTTTATGACCGCGCGAGCGAAATTCATAGGGGCCGTGCGGCCATTCAGCTCTTTTATTCTTCTCACCGTAAAATAAAAGTGACCCACAGCGATTTGAACTTCTGGCAAAGCGGCAATGACGTTTTTGTGGAGGGTCATTTTGACGGGGTGGGCGATGATGGCAGTGCCCGTGGCGGTGATTTTTCCGATCACTGGACCTTCAACAAGGCCGGAAAAGTCATTCTCAGGAGAACCAGTCTTTTCACCGGCAGCGCCGAAATTCGGGAATAAAT
>JACZYI010000139.1 GCA_022571175.1 Pseudomonadota bacterium | reverse complement strand
TATTTTTATCAATCAATATTGCCATCGGATCAGGCCTCCCTTACGGCGGCTACAACCTTTTCCGCGGCATCATCAAGATCATCAGCCGCAATAATGGCCAGACCGGAACTGTTGAGGATGTCCCGGCCCTTTTCCACATTGGTGCCCTCAAGGCGCACAACCAGCGGCACCGAAAGATTAACCTCCCTGGCCGCCGCAATAATGCCCTCGGCAATGATGTCACAGCGCATAATCCCGCCAAAAATATTGACGAGAATGCCCTCAACGGCATCATCAGAAAGGATAATTTTGAAAGCTGTAGTGACCCGCTCGGCGGTGGCCCCTCCTCCCACATCAAGAAAGTTCGCCGGCCCCGCTCCCTTAAGTTTGATAATATCCATGGTAGCCATGGCAAGACCGGCACCATTGACCATGCAGCCAATATTTCCATCGAGCTTGATGTAGCTCAATTCATGTTTTTGTGCTTCCACCTCCATAGGATCTTCTTCACTCTCGTCCCTGAGGTCTTCGAGTTCTGCATGCCGGAAAAGGGCGTTATCATCAAACGACATCTTGGCATCAAGCAGCAGGATATCCCCGCTCTCGGTCACCACCAGCGGGTTTACCTCGATCAAGCTGGCATCAAGGCTCAGAAAAGCATCATAAAGTCTGGACACCACCTTCATGGCCTGCTTTGCGGGCGAGCCTTCCAATCCAAGGCCAAAGGCCAGTTGCCGCGCGTGGTAAGGCATAAGTCCCGTGGCAGAATCAATTTTAATAGTCTGTATTTTTTCTGGACTGTTGGTGGCCACCTGTTCGATATCCATACCCCCCTCGGTAGAGGCCACAACCGCCACACAATCACTGGCACGATCAACCAACAGGCTCAAATAAAGTTCGTCCTTGATGGCGCAACCATCTTCCACATAAATGCGTTTGACCAGCTTGCCTGCAGGGCCGGTCTGATGCGTGATCAAAGTCATGCCCAATATGGCTTCCGCTGCTTCTCTCACTCCATCCAGGGATTTTACCACCTTGACCCCGCCGCCCTTACCGCGACCGCCCGCATGAATTTGGGCTTTGACCACCCAAACCGGACCGCCCAGATCTTCTGCTATGGCCATGGCTTCATCCACCGAATATGCCGCCATGGCTTCATCCACCGAATATGCCGCCCCCCCTTTGGGCACGGGCACTCCGAAGCCCTTGAGCAGCTCTTTCGCCTGATGTTCATGGATATTCATGGACGCTCCCTTGTTGGGGTCTTCAACATGCAGAAATTTTTTAGGCCAGTTCCGGGTCGATTTCCTTGACCGCGTCCACCAGGCCCCGCACAGCGGCAACCGAGGCGTCAAATTCTGCCTGCTCATCCTTGCTTAATGATATTTCAACCACACGCTCCACACCGCCAGCGCCAATAATCACTGGTACGCCCACATAGAGGTCTTCCACCCCATATTCACCATCGAGATGGGCGGCGCACGGAAGCACACGCTTTTTGTCTTTCAAATAGGCTTCAGCCATCTGGATGGCTGAGGAGGCCGGAGCATAAAAAGCCGAACCGGTTTTCAGAAGGCCGACGATTTCCGCGCCCCCGCTACGGGTTCGCTGGATAATCTCGTCAAGTTTAGCATCGGTGGTCCAGCCCATTTTGACCAGATCCGGAATGGGAATGCCAGCTACCGTGGAATAACGCGCCAGAGGCACCATAGTATCACCATGCCCGCCCAAAACAAAGGCGGTCACGTCTTCAACCGAAACCTTAAACTCATCCGCCAGGAAAAAACGGAAGCGCGCACTGTCCAATATGCCGGCCATGCCCACAACCATATTGGCGGGCAAGCCGGAAAGCTCCCTGAGCGCCCAGACCATGGCATCCAGGGGGTTGGTAATGCAAATGATAAACGCACCGGGGGCAAACTCCTTAATGCCCTCGCCCACTGCCCGCATGACCTTGATATTGATACCAAGCAAATCATCCCGGCTCATACCCGGCTTTCTGGCCACACCAGCCGTAACAATAATAACGTCAGCGCCTTCAATGGCAGAATAATCATTGGCTCCCGACACATGTGCATCAAAACCCTCTACTGGGCTCGATTCAGACAAATCCAGCGCCTTGCCTTGTGGCAGCCCATCGACGATGTCAAAAATGACCACATCGCCCAGTTCCTTGAGCGATATCAGATGCGCCAGTGTTCCGCCAATCTGTCCTGCACCGATCAGTGCAATTTTTTTGCGAGCCATTGGTCGTTATCCTTTCCGAACATAAATCCATAGAGTTGGTATAGGTAAAACAAAGCACGGTCCGGGCTACAAACAAGAGTGACGATTCGCATTTGGTTTATGCGACGTTAACCAAAAAGAATTAAGAGGCTACTAACGCTTTTTACCGTATTGGGCAAGATTTATGGCGATTCTTGTGCCTATTTTTCTTACATTTTTTGGCTAAACTATACCGATCGGTATATTATATGTTCAAAAAGCTCTAAACCGCGTGTCCGCGAGCCAGATATTCTGCGGATTGCATTTCTATCAGCCTTGAGGCCGTCCGTTCAAATTCAAAGGAACCGGCCCCTTTTTGATAGAGTTTTTCAGGTTCAACCGCAGCAGAACAGAATAGTTTGACGTTATTTTCATAGAGGGAATCGATCAGGGTGATAAATCGCCTGGCCTCATTCCGCTGCTCTGGCCCCATTTCGGGAATGGCGACCACAAACACCGTATGGTAACGCCAAGCTATGGCCAGGTAATCGGCCGCGCCCAAAGCATCACTACAAAGCCTTTTGAATGAAAATACAGCGACCCCCCGGGCTGATTTCGGAACAAACAGCCTGCGTCCCTGAATTTCGATCTCCTCGCTCGGCACTTTATGGGAATCCTCCACATTGCGATCGGTCATGGAGAAAAAGGCCTTACGCAGGTGATTTGTGGTCTCTTCGTTCACTGGCGTGTAATAAACCTGTAAGCCCTTCATGCGCTCCAGTCGGTAATCTGTTGGGCCGCAGAGCTCAAACACCCTCATGCGATCCTTGATCATGGCAATGAAGGGCAGGAATGAAGCCCGGTTAGGTCCGTCTTCATACAAAGCATCGGGTGGGCGGTTCGAGGTGGACACCACCACCACGCCCCTTTCAAAAAGTTCCTGATATAGTCTGCCCAATATCATGGCGTCCGCCACATCATTCACCTGAAATTCATCAAAGCAGAGAAGCTGTGCCTCCTCTGCTATTTTTTGTGCCAGCGGTGGAATGGGATCACCTTTGCCGTCTGCTTCCCAGTCAGATTTATCGGACTGGCGCCACTGGTGAATGCGCTGGTGACATTCCAGCATGAAGGCATGAAAATGAACCCGGCGCTTCAGCCCCACGGGGGCCGCATCGTAGAATATATCCATCAGCATGGATTTGCCCCGTCCCACGTCGCCATGAATATAGAGGCCCGGACTGGGCTTGGCTGGCTTTTTGCCAAACAGTCGCGCCCAAATGCCAGGTGGGCCTGATGAGTCAGACAAAATGAAGCTCTGCGCCAGGCCATCAAGCTCCCGCGCAATTTTTTCCTGAACCGCATCGGGCTTGAGCTCACCACTCGCCACCAGACGATTATAGGCAGCCAGGGGTGCCTCCTTGGACTCCCGTGATTCTTTCATTCGCTTGCTTGATTTTTCAGACTGCATACCCGCACTGACTAATTCTGCCGTTGCACCAGCATTTTTTTAATCTCGGCTATGACTTTGCCCGGATTCAGATGCTTGGGACAAGAATTGGTACAGTTCATGATGGTATGACAGCGATAGAGCCGATACGAGTCTTCAAGATTATCCAGCCGCTCACCGGTTGCCTCGTCCCGACTGTCCACAATCCAGCGATAGGATTGCAGCAAGATGGCCGGGCCCAGAAAACGATCCGGATTCCACCAATAAGAGGGACAACTGGTGGAACAACAGGCGCAGAGAACACATTCATAAAGCCCATCCAGCTTTTCCCTGTCCTCAATGGATTGCAATCGCTCCTTACCGCTTGGGGTGGGCGTATCGGTCTTCATCCAAGGTTCAATCGACTGATATTGGGCATAAAAACCAGTCATGTCCGGCACCAGATCCTTGACCACTTGCATATGCGGCAGGGGGGCAATCGTGATATCACCCTTAATATCCTCGCAAGCGATGATGCATGCCAGTGTGTTCAGGCCATCAATATTCATGGCGCAGGAACCACAAACCCCCTCCCGGCAAGAACGCCTGAAGGTCAGGGTCGGGTCCATTTCATTTTTGATTTTTATCAGCGCATCCAGAACCATTGGTCCGGTCTGGTCCATATCCACTTGAAAACTGTCCATACGTGGATTTTCGCCGTCGTCGGGATTCCAGCGGTAAACATGAAACCATCTCAGATTGGTGGCATCAGCATCGGCCTTTATGGTTTTGCCCTTGCCAATGCGAGAGTTTTTTGGAAGTGTAAATTCGGCCATGTTCGTTATCTTGTTCCTTAATAAACCCGTGCCCTGGGCTCGATATAATCAATTTCATCAGAAAAAGTAAACTCATGTACGGGCCGGTAATCGATTTTGACTTTGCCGTCATCAAGCCAGGAAACCGAATGCTTCATCCAGTTTTCATCATCTCTCTCCGGGAAATCCTCGCGTTTATGCGCACCCCGGGACTCGGTACGGTTTGCCGCTCCATGCATGGTTACAACCGCCTGGCCAATTAAATTATCCAGCTCCAGCGTTTCCACCAGGTCACTATTCCAGACCAACGAGCGATCAGTGGTTTTTATGCTGTCCATACTGGCATAGACCTCATCAATAGCCGTCTTGCCCTGGTCCAGAACCTCCGCAGTTCTGAAAACCGCACAATCGCTCTGCATGGTGCGCTGCATGTTCAGTCTGATTTCGGAAGTGGAGTGCACTCCATCAGCAAAGCGGAAACGATCAAGCCGCTCAAGGGCCATATCAGCAGCACCTTTCGCCAGCGGTTTTTGCCTGACACCAGGGTTAAAAGTTGCGGCAATTCGCTTGGCCGAGGCACGCCCGAAAACAACCAGGTCAATCAGAGAATTCGAGCCGAGCCGGTTGGCGCCATGGACCGACACGCAGGCTGCTTCACCCACGGAATAGAGCCCGGGAACAATAGCATCCGGGTCATTCTTCAAGGGCGATATGACCTCACCGTGATAATTGGTTGGAATTCCACCCATATTATAATGCGCGGTCGGGATCACGGGTATCGGTTGCTTGGTCACATCAACGCCAGCAAAAATTTTGGCCGATTCTGAAATGCCTGGCAGTCGTTCCTGAAGTATTTCCTCAGATAAATGATCCAAATGCAGGAACATATGATCTTTTTCAGGACCCACGCCGCGGCATTCCCGAATTTCCTT
>JACZYI010000138.1 GCA_022571175.1 Pseudomonadota bacterium | reverse complement strand
AAGCGTGCCGTCCGGATTAAAATGGGCTTCATAGAGTGCCACATCATCCCAGGGCATGTTGGGGTGTTGCCAGGCCAGCCAGACCAGACGATCACCTTTTGCATTTAGTCTGGGCGCCGCCACAAAGTCCGTGCCTTCGAACAGCACCTCGCCCTCACCGCCAGTGGCGAGGTCTATGGCCACCAGGGTGTTGACCGCTTCGCCCGCACCGCTCGCACGGCGGTGATCTTCACGCACACAAATCAGACGGTCTCGCGATTGATCCATAATGCAATCCGCATAGCGCAAATCAGAGCCGGATTCAGGTGTCAGCGCTTCGGGTATGCCGACCGCAACCTGCCGGTAAAGTCGCTGGTCTTTGAAATTCGAAAAAATGACCATATCCCCGTGGATCAAATAAGCTGCGCCGCCATATTCATGCACCCGGGTGCGTACGTTGAACGCGCGCGGCGTTAAAATAGTGGCCACACCGCCCGCATCAAAGCCGATGACTGCCAAGCGTCCGCCTTCTTCAGCGCGGGATTCGAGCCAGTAAACACCATCCGCCCCGCCCCGGATGGTGCCGACATTATTGGAATTGTCATAGACATCGGCCGCCGAGATGGGGGATGCCCAGGTGCCATAGGGCGCCACTGTCTGACCATTCGTCACAGATGATATCCCCCCTTCATCGGAACAAGCCATGAGGCTCATGCTTATGAGCAACATTCCCAGTAATTTATGCATTGTCTAGTTCTGTCCTGACTCTGTTTCCAGTGAGTCTGGCGAGCCTGATGGCTCGGGCGCAGGCTCCGATAACTGTTGGCCCCACAGAAAATAGCCCAGCGCCAAAACTAGCGTGATAATGATGATGAAATCCAGCTTGCGTCCGGTGGCTGGTGTGACAGAAGCCTCGCGCTTCACCTGTTCGGTTTTTTTTATGCCGTCGGGCGTCACCTCGTAGGTCCAGGCCAGATAAACGGCCACCGGGAATCCCACCAGCACCAGCGCCAGCACGAATACTCCCGTCCCGTCCGGCAAGCCGAAGTCAGGAGAAAAAACACTGGCGATCTGGGTAATAATCCAGCCCACCACCGCATAGACCGCTGCGACCTTGAAGACATTTCGACGCATGAGTTCATTATAGAACCACAACACTGGGCAAGCTCCTTAGACAAATGTGGTTGGAACCCTAACACTATCAGCGGGTTAATGCCAAGTCGGGGAAAACAGCTATTCGGAAGCACCGCTCCAGCCAAGCTCGGTGAAGATTTGAGTCACAAGTTCGGGATAACTAAGTCCGGCATCGCCTAAACCCAAGGCCATTTTCAGCGGAGTTGCCACAGGCTGATCAAAAAGCAGAGCGGTGGTGAAATTCGGGAAAATAGCCATAAGACTGGCGAGTGCATCGCTCGCATCCTTCCGGCGATCCAATGCAAACAGGGAAATAACCTTGATGATGTGAGCATCAAAGTTCAGTTGAGTATGAAACAAAGCCTGGTCCGCAACCGACACTGCCTCATTGAAGTTTCCCATGGCCTGAAGAATTTCGGCCTTGATCGACAGATAATAGGACATGCCCATGTCACGCGGGCTGAGACGAACACCGAGATTGATCTCTTCCAGCGCCAAATCATAATCTTCGAAATGACTTAAAATCATGGCATATATGGCGCGGGCATTTGCACTGGCGGGATTAACCTCGACATTTTGCTTCTGGATTGTCATCGCTTCATTAGCCCGCCCGGCCCAGAGCAGAAGTATCGCATGGCAGGAGCAGCCAGTGGCATCAAAAGGACTGATAGATCGAGCGCGCTCACCATAAACTATGGCCCGCTCCAAAGCGGCCTCAGCAAATTCATCACTCACGTCCGGCCTCAAATTAAAAATAAACATACCCTCAATATGGCTCAACAGCGTGTAGGCCTTGGCAAAATTTGGATCAATCTCAATTGCCATTAAGGCCAGCTCCCGCGCCCGCAGGTTTCGCTCTAAAGTGACGCGCTCTCCGTTGATATCCGTATAGCCAAAAATGATGATTGAATCGGCCAACGCCTGCAAATAATAGTCCCAGGCTTCCAGGTCCGGTTTTTGTACCAGATTCACCCGGTCAATTTCCACCGCCAGAATCTCAGGCTCAATCGCTGTCACAATATGGCGGGTAATCTCGTCCTGTAGTTCAAATATATTTTTGAGTTCGCGGTCATAATTTTCGGCCCACACATGCTGGCCCTGAGCATTAATCAGTTGCGCCGTAATCCGCACCCGATTATCCACTTTTCGAACCGAGCCCTCCAGTATGTAACCGACCCCTAGCTCACGGGCCACCTGGCGAAGATCAGGGGACGTGCCCTTATAGGAAAAGGTCGAAGTGCGAGCAATGATCGGAAAAGTCCGGATCGATTGCAGACTGGTGATAATGTCTTCGGTGATGCCGTCGGCGAAATATTCCTGAGCAGCATCGTCAGATAAATTCACAAACGGCATAACCGCAATCGCAGCCCGACCCGAAAAACCGGGGACGAGTGCGGGCTCATCTTTGGCCGTTTGAGTGATTTTGCCAGTCCCGGCTTCCGGCTCAAATTCATCAGAAATATCCAGAGTGCCCAGCCAGTAGGAAAATCCAATGCCGAGAGTCACAAATATAAAGAGCGCCCCCGAATGGTGTTTTTGATCGCCCGCATCCGGTTTTTCTGTAGTGGCCCGAATGCCCTCGGGTGTCATCTCAAAGGCCCAGGCCAGGACAAGAGCGATCGGAAAACCAATGATAGTGAAATAAAAGACCACTGTAGTGACCCAATCAGGCATAGCGAAGGCCGGTTGGGCAACTGTGGTGATCTGCACCAAAATCCAGCCAATAACTGCATAAGCAGCAGCCACTTTGAATATATTTCTGCGCTTGAGTTCTTCAAATAATGACATTTATCATTGCTCCCCCCGCCTTGAGGGCAGACCATAGCAAATAGTTTTGCCAATCGCCATAGGGCAGACCAGATGTTTCGGGTCATAAAATCATCCGATTTGGGTTGGAAAGTGCCACCTGCCACCCAATATTCGTAATAGGACACTCCAAAGCCTGACGCTCGGGGAAAATATTTTAATGATAATATCTTGAATAAATATATCTTGCCAATATATATTGTTACGATATATGGTTGGGGCAGAAATGAACTCGGTCAAGAGGATTGATATAATAATGAGAACCCGGATGAAATATCAAAAAGGGTTCCCAAAACAGAAAGACAGCGAGCCATGCGAAAAATAGTCAAAATTCTGGCACCGGTCATAATCCTTGCAGGTGGCGCGGCCATGATAATGGTGATGTTCGCCACAAGACCTGAACCTGAAAAATCCACCGAAAGCCCTCGTCCGCTCTCTTTGTTTGTGGACCGGGTTGTGCAGACCGATTTGGTATTGTCGGTCAACGCCCAGGGTGAGGTCCGTCCCAAGGTCGTAATCAATCTGGTACCTCAGGTTCCGGGTCGCATAATTATGGTCTCGGACAGTTTTGTCGAGGGTGGTTCGGTCCGGGCGAATGAAACTCTAATCAAAATCGAAGACCAGGATTATCGCATCACCGTCATTCAGGCCGAAGCGCAGGTCGTTGATGCAGAATTACAATTGGCATTGCGCGAGGCCGAAGCCGAGGTTGCCCGCAGCCAGTGGGATGAGAAAGTGGCCGGACCAGCCACACCCCTGGCGCTCAAGGAGCCACAGGTTTTAAGTGCGCGCGCTAGACTGGCATCCTCGGTGGCTGATCTCGACCGAGCCCGGCTCAATCTGGAGCGAACCAATATTTCGGTACCTTTTGACGGCCATGTGTTGGAAAAATCCGCCGACCTTGGTCAGTTTGTCTCAACCGGTGTTGCCCTTGGCAGGGTATATTCGGCTGAAAAAGTTGAGGTCTTGTTACCGCTCACAGACAGTCAACTGGCTACACTGGGCCTGCCGATTGCCTATAAAGCAAATGATGGAGACCGAATTGGCGTAACCTTCAGTGCCGTCGTGGCCGGTGAAATGCGTCACTGGACCGGCCAAATTGTTCGGATTTTTGCCTCCATAGACAGCAGCACGCGCATGATTTATGCCGCAGCAGAGGTCAATGATCCTTATGGCGCGGGCGCAGATGACGATGTTCCCATGGCGGTGGGCCTGTTCGTGAATGCCGAAATTGAAGGCCAGACCATTACTCAGGCCCATGTGGTACCACGTGCTGCCCTTCGCGGTGCTGACAGCGTCTATGTGGTGACTGACGATGGAGTTTTGGACATTCGCACAGTGCGAGTCCTTTATTCAGACGCCGAAAAAGTTGTTATCTCCACGGGCATCGCCGCCGGTGAGCTGGTGGTGATCTCAACAATCCGTGCACCCTATGATGGCATGGCTGTGGAACCGCTCGAACGCGGGCCGGGCCAGACCTTCACAGCCGTTCAGAAATAGGGGGCAGCAATGAATGGAATAATCGCCTGGTGGGCCCGCAACAAAGTCGCCGCCAATTTGTTGATGGCCGGAATTCTCATTACAGGCATGCTTGCCATCGGAAACATGGAGCGTGAAGTCTCCATTACTGTCCCGGTTAATTTTTATCAAATTACTGCGTCCTGGCCTGGCGCTGCACCCCAGGAAGTGGAAGAACAGATTGTTATCCGGATTGAAGAAGCGCTTTCGGACATGGATAATATTGATCGCATTCAATCAAGATCGGTTGAGGGATTTGCCCAGGTCTTTATTGAATCAGATCCGAAAGTCGATACCGCCCGCTTTATCAATCAGATGAAACTCCGGATTGACGGCATCAGCACTTTCCCGAGAGATATGCTGGAGCCCAGGATAGAACAATTTTTGACCCGGAGTGAACTTATCCGCATCGGCGTCCATGGCAATGTTGATCCCATGCTTTTAAAACGCACGGCCGAACAAATACAGGATGAGATACTTCTGCTTTCCGACGTTTCAATCGTGCAACTGTTCGGGGTCCGGGCTGAAGAAGTCTCGGTGGAACTCTCGGAACAGGCCATGCGGCGCTATGGGCTTACGTTTGACGATGTGGCCCGCGCCATTCGCAACAGCTCAATCAACATTTCTTCTGGCCGAATTGAAACTGAGACCGGTGATGTTATGTTGCGGGCCCGAAACCTGGCGGATACGCGGGAAGATTTTAATCAAATCATACTGCGCCAGATGCCTGATGGCAGTGTCATCCGTGTGGGCGATGTGGCCAATGTTGTCGATGGTTTTGAAGATACTGAAATTCTGGCCACCATGGATGGCGAACCGGCCATTCTGGTGCAGATCATGACCACCGAGACCATGGATGTGGTCAAAACCTCGGAGTCTGTGAACGAATGGCTTTTGACCGCTGAAGAAAAACTGCCCGAGGGCATTTCACTGACCCTTTGG
>JACZYI010000137.1 GCA_022571175.1 Pseudomonadota bacterium | reverse complement strand
CCGCCAGCTTCTGGAACCGGGACAGGTTGTCGCCCAGGCTAATCGTCGTGGCGATCTGGAAATGATGGCCCGGCACGCCCTCGTGGTAGACGATCGACACCTCACCCCAGAGCGGGAACCGGGTCTTGCCATCGGGCACCGGATACCAGGTGCGCCCGGGGCGCGAGAAGTCCTCCGAAGGACCGGTGTAGTACATCGCCAGCGCGCCGCCCGGCGGGGCGATCATCACCTCGACCGTCTTGACCGCGTCGGCGATGTCGAAGTGCGTGCCATCCAATTCATCGATCGTCCGGTCCTGGAGGTCCTGCATCCACTGCCGGAACTTCTCGACACCTTCGATCGAGCGATTCGGATCCTCGTCGAGCAGTTTCTTGGCGTCCGCAAACGTGCCACCCGGCACGATCTTTTCGGCGGTCTCGGCCAGCTCGGCCTCGGCCCATCGCACCTGATCCCAGCCCCAGGCATATGTCTCCTCAAAGTCGATCTGGGCGCCCAGGTATGAGCGCGACTTCAGTTCGTACCTATCGAGCCCCACCCCGTCGCGGTCCGGAGTGACGTTGATGTGATCGTCCGCCAGGAACGACCCGAAATTCGCGAAGGCCGCCGACGCGTCGTGCGCCGCATTGGCCAGCCGCTCCCGCAGCGCGCCGTCGCTTAACTCCGTCGCGTCGTACGCCGTCACCAACCCGTCAAAGAACGACGGGTTTCCAGCCTGCCCGCTATACACCTTCGCCTGCTCGATCACGCCGACTACCTGCCGGCGGGTCGTCGTCTGGCCCCGTCCCGCGCCCGCCTCAAGCGTCTCCCGGTATGTGTCCAGAGCGAACGGCACACGCGACATGCGGGCGGCGATATTGTCCCAGTCCTCCCGCGACTCCCGGGGCATCAGGTCGAATATCTGGCGCGCGCTCTGGAACAATTGAAGGATTTTGGCTATTGGCGGGTGGGACTTGACGCCAGTGCCAGCCAGACCCTGTCCGAGATTGATCTGGGCAGCGATCTTGCCATAATTCTGGGTGCGGAGGGTAAAGGCCTCAGATCGCTCACACTCTCGCACCTGGATGCCACAGCCATGATCCCTATTCAGAATAAAATTGGCAGTTTAAACGTCTCCAACGCCGCGGCCGTCGCCCTTTATGAGCTGAGTAAATAAGTCAGGTAAATGGACTTAAAATCCCACTCCCGTCGATTTCCGCTTTTCTATTTTGAATTCTGGGGTTAGGCTCACTCCCGTGATTCACCGTTCAAAATCGCTCAAATGAGGAAAATAAAGTGACTGAAATGACTGGCAAAAAATTATTGGATGCGGTTGACAAATTGATCGACCAGCATCACCTCCTGGGCCATCCTTTTTACCAAGCCTGGACCAAAGGCTCGCTAAGCAAGGAAGCCCTTCAGCTTTATGCGGCCCAATATTATCGCCATGTTGCGGCCTTTCCCGATCATCTGAGAGCCCTGGCCGAGCGGACCGATGGACCAGTCCGGGAGATGATCCTTGAAAATCTGGCAGAAGAAGAAAACCCGGAAGCTCCGCACCCCATGTTGTGGCGCCAATTTGCCCATGCGGTGGGTGTGAGCGACCATGATATTGATACGGCCGTCCCGCTGGATGGCATTCAAGCCTTGAATGATACCTATTCCGGGATTGCTAAAGAGGCTTCAATACTGGCAGCAATCGCAGCTTTTTATGCCTATGAGGCCCAGATTCCGGAAATCGCTGCAGAAAAAATCAAAGGCCTCAAAGCGCATTACGAAGTTCATGACCGTGAGGGTCTGGCTTATTTTGGTGTCCATGAAAAAACCGACCGTATTCATCGGGCACAATGGCGTAAAGTCCTGATGGAACAACCTTGTGGCGATTCAGAAGAAATTCTGGCCGCAGTGGAAGCCGGCCTCAAAGCCTTATGGTCAGCGCTTGATTCCTGTCACATTGATCAACCGACAGTTCACTGAATTTATCTTGATAACTGATACTGAAAGGGGTCGCCACGGGCGATCCTTTTTTTTGTATTCAATAAAAAGCCGCCGGTTCAGAGACTGAACCGACGGCAAGGTATCCCCTAATATTTGCTGGGTTGGAACAGATTGATGGGGTTCTAAAGGGGTGTTCTGTCCTCGCTGATGTGACCCAGGCTTCTATCCAGGGGCTTAGACGGTCATTCTTTTTCTTTCAGTTATTCTTGTTATTGCCGTCCGTTGAATTCTTTTCTGCTCTGAGGCGTGGAGAACCAGTCCTATGGGAAGTTCACTTTCGACCGAAAGGCCAGCCAGTGCCCGCATGAGATTTGATGGTGCCATGATCGTTTTTCCTTTCTTTTGACTTTCCTCGCCGGGGTTGCTGCCGGCATTTTCGTCTTCCCAGTTCGAATAATATGCGGCGCTATGCCTAAACATTGTATCGCCTCTGCCAGATGGCGCCCGCAAATAAAGCAACTGCGATAACGGCGCCCACAAGAAAATCTGCACTGACGAGTGTTTCACCCAGATTTCCCAGGGCTGCAGGAATTGACGTAAGATCAAACTCGGTGGATAGACTGGTAATACGGCCACTTTCATCGTGAATCGTACGCAGGCCAGGCTTCTCAATCCTCATCTCGACTCTATTTGCAATCCAGTTAGCAAAATAATGGGTATTAAAGAGCAGGGCTTCAAACACACCGACTGCCACAGGGGGGACCGCAGCAAACAACAAGGGTGCTTTAGGTGCCCATGACGAGACCAGTAACAACCATGCGAGCAGGGGCAAGACCATAAGAATATAGGCCACATATTGCAGATACACCGAAATCGGCAGGGACAAATAGGGTGCGCTCATAAGGATTGTACCAACCGGTAGCGGAGTCTGAACTCCAAGAGCAATCGCGGCTGTAACGAGAATGAACCACTGGAGCAAAGTAGCGATGCCCAGTATGACCAGCGGGCCCAGAAAAACCATGGTCACAAACTTGGTCATGACTTCCATGCTGTCACTGACCGGCATGGACTTCCAAAACAGATAGCTTCGGTCTTTTCTGTCATCGAACAGGCAGCTTAAAAGACCAAAGACAATGACAAAGGGTGTGATCATCAAAACCGGTACGGACGCAGCCAACATCAAAGAACCAAGGATCGGCTCAAGGGAATCTCCAAGCGTGCCAGAGGCGATGTCCACGAGCATTTCCAAACCATGATCGCCTAAGCCTAAAGTGATATCATCATCAACTGACATCCGGGCCAGGTTAAAACGACCCATCAAAAGTGAAATCGTTGACATCAGTGCAAACAGGCCACCGATAACCAATGGGACCAGGAAGAACCCTGTTTTGTGATCCAGATATTCGCGCTTAACCAGTCCCTTGATTTTACCGAGCGAGAATGCGCTCATGACCGGATTTTTTACTGCGGTGCCAGTCATTGCTGACCTCCTGTTATTTTGGCAACGAAGATATCAGCAAGCTTCATCGCGCTGACATCTCCAAGCGCCTTAAGCTGGTCCCTGGACACACCTTCATAAACAAAGATGGTCTGACCCAGCGAAACGGTTTCAGAAATCGGACCCAGAGCTCTTGCCTGTTCGACCTTTTCCACCGGAACCCTGAGTTCGCTATAGGTTTCAAACATTTCATCCATGGAAGAATAGAGAACCATCTCACCATCCTGTATGAACATGACATCGGAGAGGATATGCTCAATCTCTTCCACCTGATGGGTGGTGATGACGATGGTGCGTTCCTTGTCAAAATAATCTTCCAGCAAGGTTGAATAAAAACTTTTTCGGAAAATGATGTCGAGTCCGAGCGTGGGCTCATCAAGTACCAGTAATTGCGCATCGATGGACATGACCATTGCCAGATGCAACTGGGTGATCATGCCTTTTGAGAGCGCTTTTATCTTCTTATCCAGGGGAATTTTGGTACGTGCCAGATAACGAAGGGCTTGCTCCCTCGAAAATTTGGGATGCACTATTTCCACATAATCCAGAATTTCCGAGACCTTCATCCATCTCGGCAAGGTCGCCACATCTGAAATAAAGCAAACATTTTCCATCAATGCGTCACGATCTTTTGCCGGATCTTTGCCCAAAACCTTTAATTCGCCCTCATAACGGGTCAGACCCAGAACCGCATTCAGCATTGTGGTCTTGCCCGCACCGTTGGCTCCGATAACACCCAGGATGCGGCCCAGGGGTACAGAAAAACTGACGTCTTTCAGAGCCTCAAATGCTCCATAGGATTTGGAAAGCCCTTTTGCATCTATCACGGTGGTCATGATTTTTCCTCGCTCTTGTTAGCGGCTTTCAACAAATCCTGAACAATCAGGCCCAGGGCCTTGATGCGCTCGACAATCTCTGGCCATTCCTGCTCCAGAAAATGCGCGCGTTCAGCTTGCAACAGTTTTTTGCGTGCGCCTTCAATCACAAACATGCCGAGCCCCCGGCGTTTCTCTACCAAATCTTCACTTGCCAGCTCTTGATATGCTTTGGACGCGGTCAATGGATTAATCCGAAAATCCACTGCCACGGTCCGGACTGATGGAAGGGCCTCCCCCTCCTTGAGAGAACCATCAATAATGGCCGCAGCCATCCTGTCTCTCAATTGCCGGTATATGGGCTGGTCTTCTTTCCAATCAGTGGTCATCTCATCAGTCTTTCAACTTGAATCTAGAAAAGAGACAGCGTCGTAGCCCTTGCGTGATATATGGAGATATATCTGATCCGGCGCTGGTGACGCCGCGCCCTTCTCTTGCACCGTTTTACGGTTTCTTGTTGCGCTGTCGTGTTTAACATTTTCTTATCCTTTCCTCGCAGGCGTTATAGTGTTTTATTGCCTTGGTGTACTACCTATGTAATACACCTATACACATAAGTCAACAGGCGAGTGGGAGAAATTTCGAAAAAAATGCGTCGGTGCGGGCAGCACCGCCGCAAACCTATGATGGTCATACAGAACAGTTTTTGATCCACCGCTTGCCACCCCCCGAAAAAACTCCTAAAGCTTCGTCACGCACGGTGCATAAATCGGATTTAGGGGGCAAATTATCATCGATTATCGAATCACGGCGACTGTTGCTGGTGCCGGGCAGCCTGACGCTGGCACGGGCCGAGATGGCTGGCGTGCAAGCGCTCGCCACGGCGCTGGGCGATTCACTGGGCCGCAATGTGGAAATTCCCGGCGACTGGCCGCCGCCGCTGAATGACGACGAGTCCATGGCCTATTACTTGCGTATGATGGAAAAAGGAGGCGCCGAGCCCGCCGACTGGGGCCTCAGGTATTTCCTGCTGAAGACGGATGACGGTCTGATCGCGGTCGGAAATGGCGGCTTCAAAAGCCCACTCGACAACTGTAGGCATCGCCGAAATCGGTTATTCCATTTGTCCGCCGCACCAGCCGCCAGGGTTTCGCGCCGGACGCCGTTAACGCACGTATGGCCTGGGCTGCAGAGGCTGGGGC
>JACZYI010000136.1 GCA_022571175.1 Pseudomonadota bacterium | reverse complement strand
ATTCCAGGTTTACTGCAAGGGCAAAAAACCTGTCTCCCATGCGCTCGGCAATGGGCTCATCCATATTGGCCAGAATGATTACGCTTACGCCGCTGTCAAAATCTATATGGAACACGGTCGAGACCCCTGGAGCGCCGCCAGCCATACCGATGCGTCCGGCAAGCTTTCCGGTTATTTCCTTAAGGTCTTGGCCTCCCATCATGTTGAGCATGCGTTCTGCACTCTCAAGACTGATGAGTGCCCCTTCCCCGAATGCCCGGTCCAGTTTCAAGAGGTCGTCGATGGTGGAAAAACCGCCACCCGCCGGGGTGCCGCGCCGCGACCAAATCTCGGTCGTATCCTGGGGTTCGTCCCCACCCATTTGCAGGCTATAGCCCCGCGCCAACCCAAGCTCCTCCGCCCGACGATACTCGAAAGCGCCTGTATCGCCCATGCCAGCAGGCTCAAAAATATTGGCCGCCACATATTCGTCGTAGCTCATCCCGCTGACGCCTTCGATAACGGCACCCAGAACCACATAGCCCGAATTTGAATAGCGCTGGTCGGTACCGGGTTCAAAATCGAGCCCGGCATTGAATATGGCTGGCAGATAATCATCAACACCGTCAAAACTTATGGGGTTTTGCTCATATTCAGGGAAGCGGAAATACCCGCCCATGCCCGAGCGCATGGTCAGCAATTGATAAACTGTAATCTGGTCTAGCAATTCACTCTCAACGCTATCAATATAGGTGCCAATGGTGGCATCAAGATTAATCAGGCCCCGCTCCACCAGCTGCATAAGGGCAATTTGGGTGATGAATTTATTGAGTGAGCCCAGGTTAAACCGGGTCTCGGGTTGATTGCGGGTGCCCAATTCCCTATTGGCATCGCCATAAGCCCGGCGCAGGAGAATCTCACTTCCTCGGGCAATCATCACCGCACCTGAGAAGGCATCGGCAGCGGCCTGCTCATCCAGATAGGACGCAATCGCCTCCAGGCTTTCAAAATCCGGAAGCGCTACCCGGGGCTCTACCATCAATCCAATAATGCTGAAATCCGCTTCGGCGTCCATCAATACGCTAATTACAAACCTGTTTGAGGTGGCAAGCTCCTGTATAATCAATTCAATCTCTGCCGGTCCAATCGGGCCGCCTTCCACGATCTCGAACTCGCCGATTTTCTGCTGGTACTGGATCATTGATTCCGTAAGAGACTCTATCCCCATATCCTTCTGAAGATCAGGATGCATCATTGCCATCACATATTCGCGGGCGAAATCCGGATCGTCACGGGAGAGCATTTCAAGAGTGGCCGCCACAGCGATACTATCGGGCGTATCGGGAATTTCCCATTTCGCCACCAAAGCATGCCAATCTGTATCAACAGAGGCGGTAACTGTATCGGCCAGCACAGCCGAAGACGTCAGGCAAACTATTACCAGCAGGTTTCCGATAAATTTGCCAACCAAGGCAAAGGCAGAAAATCTATTCATTTTAAATCCTCGCTTATTTTTGTTCAATTCAGGGTCTCTGGCTAAAGGCCTGGTCGCGACCCGTCCTGAAATTTTTCTATTATTTTCCTCTTTGGCTGGGATAAGATGGCTAATGGACCTTTCCGAACCGCAAAAGAACGATAACGGGCGCGACAGTTTCGCCCAGCCATTTTATGTGGGAAGCGCCAGGATTGATCCCGCTGCCCATGAAATTGTCCGCGATGGCAAACGCCATCGGGTTCGTCAGAAACTCATTCGCGTGATCAGCTATCTGGCCAGACACCGGGAAGAAGTGGTCACGCGCGAAGAATTGCTGGACCAGATATGGGCCGATCAACCCTCGGGCGACGAAGTGCTGACCCAGGCCATCTCTGAGCTAAGGAAAGTACTGGGGGATGACCCCAAATCTTCGTCAATTATCGAAACCGTACCCAAGGCCGGTTACCGACTGGTGGCCCCGGTGCGATTTGCAGAAGGTGGCAATGGCAGCCCGGAATCTGAAGACCCTGGAACTGACTTGAATCATGAGGGCTTCAAGCAATCTGCTCTCGCGCCAGAAAATAAAAAGCTCTGGATAGCGGTCTCGGCTTTGGCAGTAATAATGGGGATACTGCTTATAATCCAGGTAACCAACGATTCAGAGAAACAGATTATCGAAACCGAATTTATTTTCCTCGAATCACCCCCGGATGACTAAACTTAAAATGTAACCCGATAATTCAACCGGACATCAGCCTAACAAATGAAACCCGGTGGTGTTTCGCCTTCACGGGTGATGCTTATTTCATGGAAGTTATAGGTAAAGATGGGGCCGGGATGAGCAAGGAGGTTTTAAATTTACACAACCGCGAGATAAACCAGCCGACCAGCAATGAGGAGCAAAAACAGGAAGATGAGATTTTCAAAGCGGGCCTTGTCCACCCGGTCGGTGAGCCATGACCCCATGGGCACAAACACCAGCACGAATATAAGGGCGTAGAGGCTTTCGCCCGCGCGCCCCAGATCGAACATGCCAAAGGCCCAGAGTGCGGCTCCGGTCACGAACCAGAACGCCTGATAAATAAGCGCATTGGCATAAACAAATGACCGGGGCTGCAAATCAAGCGCGTGCAGATATGAAACAATGATGGCGGTTGTGACCCCCGATGAGCCCTGGCTGATGCCGGCGATAAAGCCCGTAATTGGCCCGGCAATACGGTTTTGGGATTTGTTCAGGTGAAAACGCAAGCGACTCTTTTGCATGGCCACATAAAGGAAAATCCAGCTTGCCAGAAAAACCATCAGCCAGCTTGTGGGGATGCTCTGCAACAACCAGGCGCCCAGAAAGATACCAAAAATTGAGGTCACCAGTAATGGCCCGAACAGGGTGAGGTCGGGTTTTTGCCGCCGGTTGGTCCAGAGCAGCAGAAAGTTGGAGACAATGCTCGGGATAATCATCACCGCCACCGCATGGTCGAGACCGATAAAGCCCGCCATGATGGGGATGGAGAAAAGCGGCAACCCAAAGCCGGTAAAACCCTTGACAAAACTGCCGAGCGAGACCGCCAGGGATATGA
Organism: Pseudomonadota bacterium; assembly: GCA_022571175.1. Lineage (GTDB taxonomy): Bacteria > Pseudomonadota > Alphaproteobacteria > Sphingomonadales > SMXR01 > JACZYI01. The sequence continues at coordinate 2,401 of JACZYI010000136.1, read as the reverse complement.
TGACGAGCGCTTGAAAATCCAGGCCGGCCATAAGGCATACTCAAGACATTCCACCGCCCGAACCCATGCCGTCCTCCGGGCTGTTGGTGGCCGACCCTAACGCGGGCCATGCTTTGAGGCAATCAACAAATATGGGTGGTAGTTAACAGATAAAGCCAGGCGGTGTTTCGCCTTCACGGGTGATGATTATTTCATGGAAGTTATAGGTAAAGATGGTGTCGCGATCATCAATCACCATGGTATTGAAGATTGGAATACCGTTTCGGGTTTCCCAGTCTTTCATCAGGAATGTAATCCTGTAATCGCCCGCATCAGCATCAATGATCGTCAGAGCCATGCCCAGCATTTGTTTGTTCCCGGCGCTGAAATAAAATGTCAGCGGCGCACCAAATCGGGTCTCGCCATGGAGAGGCACCACATCCATGCCCTGCCATTCTATCCTCTCACCCGGCGCACCGGCATCCACCATACGTTCGCCGGGGGCCAGAGTGGCGCGGTGAAATTGATGGCCTTCAATGAAGTCTGCAAATTCGGGCGGCAGATCACCGGGGACATTTTCTTCCGTACGCATAAAAACATCACCGCCGACAATGCAAAGGGCAATCTCTCGACCATCGGGATATTGCCGGTAAAAGCTGACATCACCGCCAATGGACCCCTCACCCACGCCCATCACGGTCCAGGCTTCATAGCTGCTGCCATCGGACACACTCACATGGGCCTTTGTGGCCACATTGATGATGGCGGGGTCAACCGGGGCAAGATAGCTGGCAGCATCATTCTCGGCGGAAATATGGGTGGCGGCACCAACGATCGTCAGCGCCGAGATCGCAACATCAAAAATCGCACTGACGGGAAACATTGGCTCAAGTCCTTCCGAGCCAGACCCTAGCATAGTCAGGGATTAACGGGGCGTGAATGGTTTTAAGGCTACTTGTGTTCAAACGGCAACTCATTCTTGAAGGCAAACTGCTCGAAGAGTTTCAATGCGATTTCATATGTCAATTGCCTAAAAAACCTAAATTCCGTTCCATAAAATAATGGAATCTGAAGGATTTCATGGTTGAAAAGCTGTTTCGTGCCCCACTTTGAACAGACACGGCCATTCAAGCACCACAAACCAGCGTGCCTAAATTTTCTTTCAAGGAAATAAAAGATAAGATCATCCTCTTGGGCCTCAGCCTCTGTTATCTCGGTCAAATGCCCACTTTCAATCATCCAATGGACAAAATTAGTGCCAGCAAAAACTTCTTGGGGCGTTCGATCCAAAACATCTAGGTATTTGTTTTTTTCAACGAAATCCAAGACATGCTCCAAGCAGGTGTATTGCTCGCGCAGCTGTAAATATCGCGATTCAATAATGCGAATTGAATTTGGGAAATTGCGTGTAATCTGTTTCAAGGAAGCTGGCTGCGCGATGGTTTCACATTCGGCCAACTTCTGAAGCTCTTCTCGAAGCATGACTTTATCCCATTGAGCTTTTTTTGAAAGCGAGGGGCAACTTATAAATTTTTGATCTTCATCGCAATACCATCAAAGAAATTGGCGGGATTTACAATCATCGCCCAGTATATGATTAGAGCAATCGCTGGAAAAGCCGCTGGCAAACTACCCTTCTTAGCGCCATATAATCGCTCGAAACCTTCGTCGCGAAGAGACGCGCCGTGGTGAAGATTTCGAAACAAACGAATGATGTCTTCTTGCTTCGAACCCTTCTTGTTTTTCAATCCATATGTATTATCCAAATGGACAAAGAGCTCTTCGTAAATTTCGTTGACATGCTGAAGTAAATTCATAGCTAAAATATTGCGGTTTTGAAGCAGTGAATTCTCAAAGATATCTGATAGAATCCCAGCCATTTCTTGCGAGCAAAGGAGCCCAAACACTCTAGATTCGCTCCTAGAGCTGAGGTCAGGGCAAACCGTGCAAATTAAATTCGATATTTTATCAAGAAATAGAAACGTAAAAGTAGCTCGAGCATGTGGAGAAATAGAACAGATCAATTCTTGGAGATCGGCCACGAGAAGAGTAACATTGCCTAGAGCCATAATTTGGTTATTAAGCCTCCAACCTAGGTCATTTCCAATAAAGTTTGCCGGATCGGAAAGATATTTCCAAACGGAATTCACTCCCTCAACTGCACCAGACAAATATTGCCAGATACCATCCTGATCCATCTCCTTAAATGATGTAAATCCAAAGGTCCTAAGACTTGCGCCCCTGGGGTTTTGACTCAAAATCGGTTGCTTAAAAAATGAAATACCGTCCAGAAAATTAGCGTGCCGGACGCCGTCACTGAAGAAATGAAACTCCGTGTTGTGAAAACGATATGGCGTAGTTACCTCCAAGGGGAGGCTTCTAGTAACTACACTCACCATATCGAGTGGCAAGAAAGGGTCAG
>JACZYI010000011.1 GCA_022571175.1 Pseudomonadota bacterium | reverse complement strand
CGGCTACGTCCAGCTCAGTTCAAAAGCGATACGGACCGACTCGCGTGGACAACTCATGTTGTTCTTATTTAAGCCGCCAGAAAGGTCGATCCGAACGTGGAATCTATGGAAATCGTCGGCTTGCCGAATACTCCATTTGTATCCGTCGGGGGCAAGGCTCTCGTGGTCCAGGTGGTGCCAGAGCCGGTAGCTTTCACCCAATCGCTCAAGCGGCGTGTTGTTGCCCTCTGTTCGGAGAATCAAAATCCACAGGGCGCCAAGCGGCCCGACTTTCTTGTAGATTCCGTCGTTTTTCCACGTACCCCGCCGGGTATCAAAGTACCCGTGATCATAAGCTTTTTTCCAAAGGCCTTCGCCGTCTTTGCGAGTATCGAAGTCAGCGATCGGCAGCGTCTTCTGCGGAGGATTCACCCATTGGCAGCAGCGGCGGTCGTAATTCGCATCAAAAAGCACTTTCAAAACGCTCTTGCCGTTACCGATAAGTGGCGGTCTATTGAGATAATCCATTTCGTCGGTCTCAAGGACGTTCAGTTCCGCACGCTTCTCAAACTTAAAAGGATCCGTCTCCTTCCCCTCAGGGAATCGCTCATCGGTCTTGTGGTGATAGGCATGGAACAGTGGCGGCGTACGTGTGGCGAATATGGTAAAGTCGCCGCCGGTCCATCAGGAATATGTGCAAGCCAAGGATGTTACCTTGAAGCGCATATATCTGGAAACCATGGAACAAATTTTCTCAGGCATGAACAAGATAATTCTGGATGAGGGTGCCGGTTCGGGTGTGGTTCCCTATTTGCCGCTGCCTGAAATCAGGGCCCGAAACCAGGGATCAGGGGGAGGTCAATAATGTTGAAATCATTTTCCTTCCGCATTGTCCTTTTAGTCATAATTTTGACGGGCGGGTATATGTCGATTTTCACCGTCACCGAGACCGAGCAAACACTGGTTCTGCAATTTGGTAATCCCATTCGCACGGTGCAAGAGCCGGGTCTTTATTTCAAGCTGCCATGGCAGTCCACCCTGTATCTGGACAAGCGTATTCTCAACCTGAATATACCAGAGCAGGAGCTGATAGCCTCTGACCAAAAGCGTCTGGTGGTGGATGCTTTTGCCCGCTATCGTATCATTGATCCGCTCCGCACTTATCAACGGGTCTTCAATGAACTTGGTGCCAACAACCGGTTGCAGGCACTCCTGACCTCCAGTTTGCGTCAGGTGCTGGGCCGTGAGGTTTTCTCCACTCTGCTCTCGGGTGAGCGTGCCGTGTTGATGCAAATTATCCGGGATAATGTGAACGCCGAAGCCCAGGATTTGGGTCTCGAAATTGTTGACGTTCGTATCCGCCGGGTTGATCTGCCGGAAGCCAACAGCAACGCCATTTATCAGCGTATGCAAACCGAACGCGAGCGAGAGGCTCGTGAAGCGCGTGCTGAAGGGCGCGAGCAGGAGGCGCGAGTGAGAGCCCAGGCTGATCGCGAGGTTACTGTTTTATTGGCGGAATCCCAACGTGACGCGGAAATTCTGCGCGGTGAGGGTGATGCCCGTGTAGTGCAGATATTCGCCGATGCCTATGGGCGTGATGAAGCCTTTTTCGAATTTTATCGGTCCATGCAGGCTTACAGGATTGCCCTGGGCAACGATGATACGACGCTGATTTTGTCGCCGGATAGTGAATTTTTCAAATTCTTCCTAAACCCCAGTAACTTTGAGGTAAACCGGTAAGTGGGTATGCTCTGGAGTGACATTGCTGTTGCTCTGGGGTTTGTTTTGGTAATTGAAGGGCTGTTTTATGCCTTGTTTCCCGGCACAGCCCGGCGTGTTATGACCCTGGGGTTGGCTCAACCCCAAAAAACCCTGGTCTTGTGGGGGGTGATAGCTGCTGGTTCCGGTTTGATGATAGTCTGGTTCATCCGGGGTTAACGGTTGAGGATGTAAAAAAACCGGGATATCCGGTTAGCGGTGCATCTTTGAAGCGCCTGCCAGTTAGTGCTACAAGTTGGATTGGTCGGATATTTGAGGGGTTCCCGAAGAAGGAACCAGTAAAAATGAAAAGCCATACCAGGCTGAAAAAAAGCCAGAGAGGCTAGAAGAAAGGACGGCATGGTGAGCCAAAAAAAGACAGCGATGGTGCAGGCAAGGTCTCCACAACCGGCGTTGTGGAGGATGCTCTCAATTTCACTCTTTATTATGGCGGCTGTCCTTTGGGCGACCACCTCTGCCATTGGCCAGGAGCGACCTGACAGTTTCGCCGACCTGGCTGAAGAGTTGCTGCCGATGGTGGTGAATATTTCGACGGTGCAGACAGTTTCACGAAATTCGGAAACGCGTGAGGTTCCCAACCTGCCCGAGGGTTCACCCTTTCAGGATTTTTTCGATGATTTTTTTGGCGAGAATGACGCACCAGAACCTCTGCTCACCCGAACGCTCGGGTCGGGATTTCTGATTTCCAGCGATGGTTATATTGTCACCAATAATCATGTGATTGATGAAGCCGATTCCGTGACCGTTACTTTTGTAGATGGCGAGAGCCACGATGCAATAATCGTTGGCCGCGATGCTCTGCTTGATGTGGCCTTGCTCAAAATTGAGGTGGATGAACCGCTACCCTATGTGAGTTTTGGGGATTCCGATATTATACGGGTGGGCGATTGGGTTGTAACGATTGGCAACCCCTTCGGTCTTGGTGGTTCGGTCACCGCTGGTATTGTCTCGGGTCTTCACCGCGATATCAGGTCCGGCCCCTATGATTATTTTATTCAAACCGACGCTTCCATTAATCGCGGAAATTCGGGTGGCCCCATGTTTGATCTCGATGGCAATGTTATCGGCGTCAATACCATGATATTCTCGCCCAATGGCGGCAACATTGGCATCGGTTTTGCCATACCATCGAATGATGTGGCCCGGGTGGTTGATCAGTTAAAGGAATTCGGGCGCGCCCGGCGAGGTCTTATCGGTGTTACTATCCAGAATGTTTCCGAAGATATGGCCGCAGCGCTCGGGCTGGAAGATGCCCGTGGGGCGATCGTTTCCAATGTCACACCCGACGGCCCTGCCGACAAGGCCGGTATTGAGGTGAGCGATGTGATTATCGCTTTTGGTGGTCAATCCATAGCCACAAATGCTGAACTGCCACGCGTGGTGGCAAATACGGGCGCTGGAATTGAAGTTGCGGTTGATGTTTGGCGCGGAGGAGAAGTGCTGACCAAGATCCTGGTCACTGCCGAGCTGCCCGGTGCGACCCTTACTGAGGTTGCCAATACTGATGTCGTCCAGCCCAGTCAGGTTGATGACGAAGGTACGTTAATGGGCATGCGCCTTGCGCCCCTGGATTCAACAGTGCGGGCAGAATTTGAACTGTCAGACGATCTTGAAGGTGTGATGGTAACAAGTGTTCTCGCCAATAGCACCGCCGGGACTCGCGGCATTGCTCGCGGCGACCTGATCGTGCAGATCAACCAGCTCAATGTAGAGGAAGCGGACGATATCGAAGACGTGATAAAGGATGCCCGGGATGCTGATCGCACGGCAATCCTGCTTCGTATTTACCGCGATGGCACTTATTTCCTGCTGGCTTTGCCAATTCAGATCATTCAGATCAACGAATAAATTTTAGAGGATGGTCAAGAAAAGCCGGTCACTCTGACCGGCTTTTCTATCGACTCGCGATTATGAGACCCTCAGGCTGTTTTCGATTTCTTTCTGGCTGAAACCCTGAAAAAAGAGTGCGCTTTTAAGGCTGGTATGACGAATGATGCCATCGGCTCCTTTTTCCACGGCGGGTTTGCCACAATAGGAAATACTCAGACCAGCTTCCTGCATCATCAGGAGATCATTGGCGCCGTCCCCAAGCGCCATCACCCATCGAGGTTCAATATTGAGGTTGGCGCAATGGTCGAGCAGACATTGCCGCTTTCCATTCGCATCCATTATCTGGCCAATAATTTGACCGCTCAGGCGGCCATCAATAATTTCAAGCTGGTTGGAATGGGCCAGATCAAAGCCCACATCCTCGCCTACACGATCGGCAAAATATGTAAAACCGCCTGAGACCAAAACCGTTCTGGCGCCACTGGCACGCATGACAGCGACGAGTTCGCGGGCCCCGTCGCTCAGCGTCACCCGGTCTTGATAAACTTTTTCTAAAATACCCTGTTCCAGACCGGCGAGCAGACGGACGCGTTTTTCGAGCGCGGCCCTGAATTCAATTTCACCGCGCATGGCCGCTTCAGTGATGGGAGCAATCTGATGTTCCAGATTCACCATAGTGGCCAAGGCATCAATGCATTCTATCTCTATGATGGTGGAATCCATATCTGCCAGCATTAATTTTTTCCGCCGGTGGTTTATGCTTGAGATACAATAGTCTGCAGGTAAGTTTTGAAGTGCATCCTGAACTGCCAACCGCGCCGATGGCCCATCAAGACACTCAAATGCAATCTCAGAGGCTTCTGCCGGGCCAAGCTGGACAGTACCTTCGATCACCGCTCCTCTATCCTGCAGGGTGGATCGAACCGCTTCGAGCGCAAGTTTCAGCGTCTCTGCTTCACCTTTCTTGACGACAATGGTAGCAACGCTATTCATAGAGACCACTTGAGACCCGGGGGGGTTGAATAATGCCTGACATCATCCTTCTTATGGCAGGGCCGACTGCCAGCGGCAAGTCGAAGATCGCATTGAAGCTTGCGAGCCTTCTCGGCGGCATGATCATCAATGCTGACAGCATGCAGGTCTACCGGGACTTGTCCGGGCTCACCGCCAGACCCGATGCAGCGGATGAAGCATGTGTGCCCCATCGAATGTATGGTTTTATGGATGCGGCCGAGGCCTGTTCGGCAGCTCTTTGGCATACAGCCCTTGAAGCCGCTCTGGAGGAAGCCGGGAGATTGTCGCTGATGCCAATCATCGTCGGGGGAACGGGTTTGTATTTCAGAGTGGCGCTTGAGGGTCTCTCCCATATTCCGGCCATCCCGGATGAGCTGCGAGAAGATATCAGAGGAGACCTGACAGCAGAGGGAGCCGCGGCTCTTCATGCTGTTCTTGAGAATGAGGATCCTGAAATGGCAGTCCGGTTGGCACCCGGAGACGGTCAACGAATTGCCCGGGCTCTCGAAGTTATTCGTGCCACCGGTCGCTCGCTTGCCTCGTGGCAAAAGCATAAGGGCAAGGCCATATTGAAACAGGCGGATTCAGAGGGGCGGGTGGTAAAAATTATTCTGGAAGTGCCGCGTGACGAGCTTTATGCCCGGATTGATGCCCGGTTCGATCAAATGATTGAAAGCAATGTGATTAAAGAAGTCCAGAGCCTGCTTGACCGGAAACTTGACCCTGGCCTTCCCGTCATGAGAGCTCTCGGCGTGCCACATCTGGGCGCTTTCATCAGGGGAGAGATTGATCTGCCACAAGCGGTTCAAAAGGCAAAAACCGAAAGCCGTCGTTTGGCCAAGCGTCAAATTACCTGGTTTAACAACCAGTTTCCCGACTGGCAGAGGATCAAATCGGGGGAGGCTGATGCCGCCGGAAAAATCTTCAAGATTGTACAGGCGACCTGAGGCTTCTATGGTCAGAGGAGCAAGCGGAGAGCAGCAATGAAAATTTACCGGGACAGTGATCCCGAGGTGTCCCCGGCACTGATCCAGAGCAAAAAGATTGCCATCATCGGCTACGGCAATCAGGGTCATGCCCATGCCTTGAATCTTCGGGATTCCGGGGTTGGAGAACTGGTCATTGCTCTCAGGGCTGGCAGCAAAAGCCGCGAAGTGGTAACCGCCGCCGGTTTCAAAATCATGGGCCTGGAAGAGGCTGCAGCCTGGGCGGATATCACCATGCTGCTTACACCGGACGAAGGTCTTGGTGATCTTTATGAGGATGTTCTCAAGGACAATCTCAAATCCGGTGCTGCCATCGGTTTTGCTCATGGTCTTGCCATTCGCTTCGGGATGGTCAAACCGCGCGATGATCTCGATGTCATAATGGTCGCACCCAAAGGCCCCGGACGGACGCTGCGTGCTCTCTATCTTGATAATCTGGGCATGCCCACTTTGATCGCGGTTGAACAGGATGTCTCGGGCATCGCCAAATCGCTGGCCATATCCTATGCGGCTGCTCTTGGGGCAGGGCGGGCTGGTATTATCGAGTCCAGCTTTGCCGAGGAATGCGAGACCGACCTCTTCACCGAGCAGGCCGTTCTTTGTGGTGGCATGCCGGCCTTGGTGCGGGCCGCATTCGAGATATTGGTGGAGAGAGGTTATACCCCGGAGGTGGCCTATATTGAGTGTCTGCATGAACTCAAACAGGTTGTTGATCTGATGTGGGAAGGGGGGCTTGAACATATGGATATGGCTATCTCCAACACCGCTGAATTTGGTGGCTACCGGGCCGGAGAAAAATTGGTGACGCCTGCGCTCAGGAAAAAAATGGAAGAGATACTGGACGATGTTCAAAGCGGGAAATTTGTGAAAGAATTTCTTGCTGATACCAAAGCGGGCCATCCCTATCTTGAGAAAAACCGGGAACGAGACAGAAGCCATGAAATTGAGCGGGCGGGCAAAACCATACGCGCCTTGATGCCCTGGCTTGGAGATCAGGCGAAGAAATAAGCGAGGCATTACTTTAATTCTTGGGTGCAGTGACCTGAATTTCCTTGAGTTTATCCCGATTCAACGCTATTTGAGCGGATTGGGTTGGTTTAGGTAAACTCTTAATGATTCCTCGTAACCATGGACTAAATTTGTCCAATTTCCTGTTTCATGGGCAGAGGGAGATTTGGGGCTCAAAGAGATTTGGGATTGAGCGAATTTTGGCCCGGGGTCCGATAATTAATAATAGAACTTTAGAACTGGCAAAATATGTTTTCTAGAATCCTTGGTATTTTTTCCTCCGATATGGCGATCGATCTTGGCACCGCCAATACGCTTGTTTATGTGAAAGGTCGTGGCATCGTTCTGAATGAACCTTCTGTGGTGGCTATGAAAACCGTACGCGGCAAGCGTCAGGTTTTGGCCGTGGGTGATGAGGCCAAGCTGATGATGGGCCGAACGCCCGGAAATATCGAAGCTATTCGACCGCTCCGCGATGGTGTTATCGCAGATTTCGATATTGCCCAGTATATGATCAAACATTTCATCCAAAAGGTTCACAACCGTTCATACGCCAGCCCGCGAGTGGTTATATGTGTGCCTTCGGGCTCCACTGCGGTTGAACGCCGTGCCATCCAGGAAGCGGCGGACCAGGCCGGGGCCAGCAAGGTCAGTCTGATCGAAGAACCAATGGCAGCAGCTATTGGCGCTGGTCTTCCCATTACCGAGCCGCAAGGGTCCATGATTGTCGATATCGGCGGTGGAACCACAGAGGTTGCAGTTTTGTCCTTGTCGGGCATCGTTTATTCCAATTCCTCCCGTGTGGGCGGCGACAAGATGGACGAAGCCATTATCGCCTATATTCGGCGTAATCATAATCTGCTGATCGGAGAGGCCACGGCGGAGCGCATCAAGAAACAAATCGGCACGGCCATGACGCCCAGAGATGGCAAGGGCAAGTCGATTACCATTCGTGGCCGTGATTTACTTGATGGTGTTCCAAAGGAAATCGCGATCAATCAAGCCCAGATTGCAGAAGCGCTTTCCGAGCCGGTTGGTGCAATTGTCGAGGCTGTAAAGCGGGCGCTGGAACAAACCGCACCCGAGCTCTCGGCTGATATTGTGGATAAGGGAATTGTCCTCTCCGGGGGTGGGGCCCTGTTGGGGGATATGGATAAAGTAATCAGGAAGGCAACCGGATTGGCGGTTTCCGTTGCGGAAGATGCACTGACATGTGTTGCACTCGGAACCGGACGAGCCCTTGAAGATGAAATGCTGCGAAAGGTTCTGACACAGGAATACTAGGGCAGTTGAAGAATGTCATCCTGTCAATTTCCAGGCGGATTACACATTGGCAAGTTTTGGATTAGGTGACAGAAGTGGAACGCAGTCTCTGTTCAGACGGCGCGACCGGCGTTTGGGCCTTAGTTTCTATCTGATTTTATCTGTTATCCTGTTCGTCATCAGCGCTCTTGATCACCCGGTGACCAATCTTGTGAAAAAAGAGGCCAGCGACTTTATGGCTCCGGTCATGATTGCGCTGACCAAACCCATGGACTGGGGGGCTGACGCGCTCGATTGGTTTGATGGTGTGACTAGCATTTATCAAGAAAATCAACGACTTAAAGAGGAAAATAAGCGCTTGCAGGAGTGGCGGGTGGTTGCTGAACGACTGGATATTGAGAACCAGCGCATGCAAACGCTTTTGAATGTTGATGCGCCGCCGGTTGAAACACTGGTGACAGCCCGCATCATCAGCGCCACTGGTGGTGCCTATGTGCGTAGTGTTCTGGTCAATGCTGGAAGTCGGCAGAAGGTGCGGGAAAATCTGCCGGTTACCGATGGTTTTGGGGTGGTTGGCCGCACCATCTTGGTGGGAGACCAGTCCTCGCGCATTCTGATGGCAACGGACATCAATTCTCGCATTCCGGTCAGGCTTGAGAGATCCGGCCAGAATGCTATTGCCATCGGCACCAATGGAGACCTTCTGGAAATTTCTTTCCTGCCACTGGATGCGGATGCGGCGGTAGGTGATCGCATACTGACCTCAGGCGATGGCGGTATTTTTCCGCCCGATTTGAGTGTGGGCATTATTGTTTCGGTAGATTCGGATCGGATTATGGTGGAACCCACTGCCAATCTTGACCGGCTGAATTTTGTACGAATTTTGGATTATTACGCGTCCGAACCGGTGCTCGAAGACTTGCCCCAATCCTCGTCGGAAGAGGAGGGGTAGGCCATGGCTTTAGCCATAAGGCGACTGCTCGTCCAGTCCATGAGACGAATCAGCCTCATGTTGTTTGCGGTTTTGCTCATATTGGTACTGCGAATTCCCTTTGTCTCAGGAGGGGCTGGCGCTTTCATTCCCGATGTGGCGCTCATACTGGTTTATTATTACACCCTGCACAGACCTTCGGTAGTGCCGCACTGGATGATTTTTCTGCTCGGGATTTTTGTTGATCTAATGGATGGTGCACCGGTCGGGTCCAGCTCTATGGTGCTTTTGTTATCAGCGACACTTCTGCATAATCAGCGCCGATTCTTTATGAACAGACAATTTACCGTGACCTGGGTTGGTTTCGCTGTCGTCTGCATTGGTGCCAAGGCTTTGTCATGGGCGATCTTGTCATTGGCCTATTGGCAGGTTTTGCTGCCCATGCCCATACTCTTGCAGATGCTGGCGAGCATCTTGTCCTTTCCGATTTTTGGATGGATTCTTGGACGCTTTGAGCGCCATGTTTTATAATCATATCTTGAGCCAAAGGTGGCTAAACAGAAAAGGGTGAGTTTTTTTGGAACGGGAAGGCGAAAGATATCGCCGTTATACACGACGCGCCCTGCTTGTGGCTGGCGCCCAGGGTGTGCTGACCGCTGTGGTTCTGGGCCGCATGTATTATCTGGGTGTTCTCCAGGCCGATGACTATGCCCTCCTGGCTGAAGAAAACCGGGTATCTCTGCGCCTGTTAACACCTACGCGTGGCGAGATTCTGGATCGTAAGGGTAAAAAACTGGCCACGAATCGCAAGGATTATCGCGTTTTCCTCATTCCCGAACAGGCGATTGACGTGGTTGACACATTACAATCATTGGGCAGGATCATCTCCATCAGCGAGCGGGATGTGGAACGCTTACAGCGCCGGATCAGTCGACAGCGATCTTTTTTCCCGGTCACGGTTGCCCAGAATTTAAGCTGGAAAGAATTTGCCAGAATCAATGTGGAAAGCTCCAGTCTTCCCGGGATTCAACCCGATGCTGGCGAGACCCGTTTTTACCCTGAAGCTACCCGTGTATCTCATATTCTGGGGTATGTGGGGGTCGTGGCGGAGGAGGAAATGTCCGATGATCCGGTCTTGCAAATCCCGGGCTTCAGAATCGGGAAGAGTGGTGTCGAGCGTCAGTTTGATCTTCGCCTTCGTGGCACCGCCGGGGATTCACGGGTTGAGGTCAATGCCTTTGGCCGGGTTATTCGAGAGATTGCCAGACAAGAGGGAGTGCCGGGTGATGATGTGGTTTTGACCCTCGATTTGGAGATGCAGCAATATGTCATGCAGCGGCTGGGTGAAGATAGTGCGGCGGTGGTGGTCCTCGATGCGCAAAATGGAGATATTCTGGTCTCCGCTTCTTCTCCCTCCTTTGACATCAACAGTTTGAATATGGGCATCAGTCAGGAAAACTGGCAGGCTCTTCTGGACGATCCGCGAAATCCTATCATGAACAAATGTGTGCAGGGTCAATATCCACCGGGCTCCACTTTCAAAATGGTTGTGGCACTCGCTGCGCTTGAAGCGGGCGTTTGGGAGAAAAACAAGCGCGTCTTCTGCAATGGTAAATATGATTTGGGCGACCGTACTTTTCATTGCTGGAAAAAAGAGGGCCATGGCCGGCTGGATTTGATCAATGCCATCAGTCAGTCCTGCGATATTTATTTTTATAAACTGGCGCAGGCCGTTGGCATTGATCTGATTTCTGAAATGGCCCGAAAACTGGGATTTGGTCGTGCCTATGATATTGGCATTGGGGTCGGGCGCGAAGGTCTGGTTCCCTCACGTGCCTGGAAGCTTGCAACACAGGGTAGCCCGTGGCAGGTGGGTGAGACTCTGATTGTGGGCATCGGACAGGGCGCATTGCTGGCGACCCCGTTACAACTGGCGATCATGACAGCCAGGCTCGCCACCGGACGGGTGATTGAGCCCAGACTTATTCATGCCATTGGTGGAGAAATACAGCCCCAGTTGGTGGCACCACTTCTTGATATCAACCATCGCAACCTGCTTCCGGTACTCAAGGGGATGGAGAAGGTTCTGGAGGAGGGCGGCACCGCCTATGCGTCTCGGCTCAGAGGTGAGGGTTTTTCCATGGCAGGCAAGACCGGAACTTCACAGGTTCGGGCGATTACGCTTGAGGAACGGGAGGCGGGCACTCAGAATCTTCCCGAACGACCGTGGAAAGAGCGTGATCATGCGCTGTTTGTGGCGTACGGACCACGCGAGCACCCGCGATATTCCATCAGCGTTATAGTCGAACATGGCGGCGGCGGCTCGAGCGTGGCGGGTCCAATCATTCACGACATTATGCAGACACTGCTTGAACTTGATCCAGCCTCGGACCTGCCTGTAGTACGACAAAGAAGGGCACAAATTTCCAACCCCCGGTCTGGAGGCAAATAATGGGCATTAGCCTCATGTTCGGATCGAGACGTGTGGACCGGTCCTTACCGCAAAAAATCAAAACCCTGAACTGGTTGATGGTTCTGGTCCTGATCGCGATAATCAGCATTGGCGTTGCCATGCTTTATTCAGTGGCGGGCGGAAATTTTGACCCCTGGGCTACCCGTCAAATGGTTCGGTTCGCCTTGGGAATGGTTATCATGATTGGCATTGCACTGACGGATTTGCGGTTTTGGATGAGCATGGCGCTGCCCATTTACGGGATTGTTCTGTTGATGCTGGTGGCGGTCGAATTTTTTGGTGCAACTGGTATGGGCGGTGCCCGATGGCTGGATTTGGGTGTGATGCGGATTCAACCCTCAGAATTGATGAAAGTGGCGTTGGTGGTTGCGTTAGCTGCTAACTTCCACAGCTTGACCCAGCATCGAGCCGTTCAAATGAAAAGCCTGCTGGTGCCCATTATCCTGATGGCACTTCCAGCATATCTGGTGCTGCGCCAGCCTGATCTTGGGACCACACTGATGATTATTGCTGGCGGCATTACCATGCTCTTTCTGGCCGGAACCCGAGCCTGGCTGTTCTGGACCGGGGGGGCTGCTGCCATTGGCGCCATCCCCATCGTCTGGAATTTTATGATGGATTATCAGAAAGACCGGGTGATGGTATTTCTCAATCCCGAAAGTGATCCGCTTGGTGCAGGATATCAGATCATGCAGTCGAAAATAGCGCTTGGCTCGGGGGGGCTTTTTGGAAAGGGTTTTATGCAGGGGACGCAAAGCCATTTGAATTTTTTGCCGGAAATGAAGACAGATTTTATTTTCACTGTCCTGACCGAGGAAATGGGTCTGGTGGGTGGGCTGGTTTTGTTAGGTCTCTATCTGATATTGATCAGCTACGGCATATGGGTAAGCCTGACCTGCCGCAGCGAATTTGGTCGCCTGCTGTCTATGGGTATTTCGGTCATGCTGTTTTTCTATGTATTTGTGAATGTGGCCATGGTCATGGGCCTGATGCCGGTGGTCGGTGCTCCACTTCCGCTGGTCTCCTATGGCGGCTCTGCCCTGTTGACGGTAATGGTAGGCTTTGGTTTTGTATTATCGGTGGCCTTGCACCGTGATTTGAATATTCCCCGCAACGATCCCTTTGGTTAATCGCTTTCGTCTTCTGTCACACGGCCTTCTTCCAGCCTGAACAGGTCCGTATTGCCGCCAATGGCGGCCAAATTGATGGTCAAAACCTTTTCGGTGGCAAAACGATAAAGATAATGGGGTCCACCAGCCTTGGGTCCGGTGCCGGATTGTCCCTGGCCGCCAAAGGGTTGAACCCCCACAACCGCCCCAATCATGTTACGATTGACATAGGTGTTGCCGATTCTTGTGGCTTTGAAAAATTCATCCCAACGACCTTCAATGCGCGAATGCACGCCAAATGTAAGGCCGTATCCGGTGGCACAAATCTGGCGAAGGATATGGTCTTCCTCACCCGTGCCATAGCGTATCAGATGTAATATCGGCCCGAAGACTTCATCTTCCAGCAAGTCGAGGGATGGAATTTCAAATATGTGCGGCACCAGATAGCTGCCAGTGCCGTCATTTTCAGGGGGTGTGCTCTTGCCGATCAAAGTTCCGGATTTTGCCAGAAACTCCAGATGCTCCTGCAATTCCTTGAGCGCGCCAGCATCAATCACCGGACCGGTATCGGTGGCAAGGTCGCCCGGGTCCCCACATTGACGCTCTTCAATGGCTCCTTTCAGCATCAGGATCAAGTCGTCCGCAATGCTGTCATGCACATAAAGCACCCGAAGCGCCGAGCAGCGCTGCCCGGCAGAAGAAAAGGCGGAGGTCATGACATCATCGCTCACCTGTTCCAGAAGTGCTGAGGAATCGACGATCATCACATTCTGCCCGCCGGTCTCTGCAATCAGCGGCACAATCGGGCCGGTCCGCGCTGCCAGCGTTTTGTTGATAAGCTTGGCAGTCCAGGTGGAGCCCGTGACCGCTACCCCGGCGATGCGCTCATCAGAGACCAGTTTTGCGCCCAGTTTCGAGCCTGGCCCAAGCAGAAGATGAAGCACATCAGCGGGGATGCCAGCCCGATGGGCCTGGCCGACCAGATGAGCGGCGATCAAAGGCGTTTGTCCAGCGGGCTTGGCAATCACGGAATTGCCCGCAGCAATGGCCGCCATAACCTGACCGGTAAATATAGCAAGAGGGAAATTCCAGGGACTGATACAGATAAAAATGCCGCGCCCGTGCAGCGATAATTCATTGCTCTCGCCGGTGGGCCCTTTCAGGAAAAGCGGTGTTTTAAATTTGCTGCGTGCTTCGCTGGCATAAAAGCGGCAATAGTCAGCTGCCTCCCTGATCTCGGAGATGGCATCAGCAATGGTTTTACCGGCCTCCCGCACCAGAAGGTCAATATAGGTGATGCGGTCTTCCTCAATCATATCGCCGAGCTTTTCAAGAATGACCGCGCGCGCTTCGCCGCCTGCTTCATTCCACCCGGGCTGGGCATCAAGCGCTGCAGCCAGCGCCCGCTCGATATCAGGGTCCGAGGCGTGCTGCTCATATCCAACCACAAGCTTCTGGTCGGCTGGTGAGGTGACGGCACTTTTTTCACCGCCAACGGCTTTCCCCGAAACCAGGGACGGCGCCTGATAGATTTTATCGCTGAGGTTTGCGAGATCACTCATCAAGGCTTCTGTCTCAGCCGGGTTGGCAAGATCAATCCCTGAAGAATTTTTCCGGTCATCATAAAGCCTGGGCGGGGTTGGAATGCGGGCGTGACGTTTGCTCCTGAAGGCCAGGACATGCTCATAAGGGTCTTTTATTATTTCATCGACCGGCACATTCGCGTCCATGAAGCGATTGATGAAGGATGAATTGGCACCATTTTCCAGCAGCCGCCTGACCAGATAGGGCAACAAATCCTTATGCACGCCCACCGGCGCATAGGTTCGAATGCGGGGCATATGGGAAATATTGGCAATGGCAGCCTGGTATAAAAGATCGCCCATGCCATGAAGCTTCTGAAATTCATAATCCGGGCATTTCACATGAGTGGCCATGGAGGACACCGCCGCTATGGTATGGGCATTATGTGTGGCAAACTGCGGGTAAAAGGCTTTGCCCAGAGCCAGAAGTTTATGGGCACAGCTCAGATAACAGATGTCGGTGGTGGCCTTTCGGGTCCAGACCGGATAATCGGCATATCCCATTTCCTGGGCATATTTAATTTCCGTATCCCAATAAGCTCCTTTGACCAGGCGCACCGGAAATTGTCGGTTTGTGTCGCGGGCCAGCTCGCCGAGCCAGTCGATCAGAACGAGTGCGCGTTTTTGATAGGCCTGCAGAGCCAGGCCCAAACCCTGCCACCCGGCCAAATCCTTGTCACGCGCCAGGGCTTCCAGAATATCCAGCGATATGTCGAGCCTCGCGGCCTCCTCAGCGTCGATGGTGAGCCCCATGTCATAGGACTTTGCCGCCAGCGCCAGCTCTTTGACCCGGGGCAGAAGCTCTGTCATGACCCGGTTATTTTTCACCGTTTCATAGCGAGGATGTAGAGCTGATAATTTAATGGAAATGCTGGAACGTTCCCGATGGTCACCTTTAATGTTGGCGCCATCTTTTCCCACCACATCAATCGCAGTTAAATAGAGCGCCTGATAGTGCTCTGCTGCCATGCGGGTTCTGGCCCCTTCGCCCAGCATATCAAAGGAAAACAGGCTGAAAGTCTCTGACTGCCTGGTTTTCCGTTTCATGGCATTTTTAATGCTGTGCCCAAAGACAAATTGTCGACCCATAATGCGCATAGCCTGCATGGTGGCTTCGCGAATAACCGGTTCACCCAGTCTGGTCACCAATGACTTGACCCATTTACCAGGCTCATCCCGCGCCCCCTTGTCGAGGCTGATAACACTGCCGGTCAGCATCAGCGCCCAGACAGACGCATTGACGAATAATTTATCCGACCGGCCTTTGTGGTTGGCCCAGTCACCGGCCAGAATTTTCTCCGCTATCAGCCGGTCCTGGGTGTCGGTATCGGGAATACGAAGAAGCGCCTCCGCCAGGCACATCAAGGCCACACCTTCCTGGTTTGAGAGGCCGAATTCCTGCAGGAAGGCATCCAGTGTGCCGCGATCTGCCGATCTGGCGCGAGAAGCTTTGACGATGGTTTTGCTCACACTTTGAATGGCAGACCGGGCATCAGCCTTCAGGGGAAAGCCCGCAAGCAAGGCCTCAACGCCTGCTGCTTCGTCCCCGTGGGTGGCTTTGCGAAGCGCTTGCCGCAATCGGGCAAGGTTCCCGGATGCTGATTTTTTTTTGCTGTGACCCATGGAAAAAATAATCCTCTGCTTCTCAGCTTCTTTTTAGGGCTGCGCGGGCAGTGCTGCAAGTGCCAGAATGTTTAAAGCTTGATCGAAGGCTCAGCGATAAATATCAAGATCCCGGCCATAGGAAACCGGCACATCAGTCAGGGCTTCAATTTCGTC
The DNA here is from genome assembly GCA_022571175.1 of Pseudomonadota bacterium. Taxonomy (GTDB): domain Bacteria; phylum Pseudomonadota; class Alphaproteobacteria; order Sphingomonadales; family SMXR01; genus JACZYI01. The sequence continues at coordinate 4,939 of JACZYI010000011.1, read as the reverse complement.
CAGAATTTGTTCTGGTGGCACATTGCCCCAGCTAATTTGATGATAAAGGATCAGTTGCCCCGGCTGGGCACGGTTAACAAGACCAGCCAGATCAGAGGCCGAAGTATGATGGGTAGAATGATAAAGCGCCCACTGCTCGCCCAGGGTTTTGAATCCCTTTACCGAATAGGCCTCATGCAAGAGAATATCCACGCCCATGGCTGCTTCCTCAATCGCCGGGCACCAGGTGGTGTCTCCCGAGATCAGGATAACCTTGTCGGGGGTGGTAAATTTATAGGCGTAGGAGTTAATAATCTCGCCGTGACAGGCGCGAATGGCCTCCACCCTCACATTGGCATCGCCGAAGGCAAAGCCCGGCCATACCACGTTAACATCCACCTGCCAGCCGGTGGTATTTTGCGGCTGTGTGCCCTCAACCCGGATGCGAATATCTTCTGAATAGGCCTCCAGCAAATTACTGGCCAGAGAGCGCACGCCCGGGGGACCAATTATTTTCAAGGGGGCTTCGCGACCCATCACCCAGGGGGTGAGGATCAGATCAGCCAGCCCGAGGGTGTGGTCCGAATGAAGGTGGGTCAAAAACACCATACCGAGATTTTCCGCATCAAGCGCCTGGATGCCGGTCTCAATAAAGGCCTGTTGGGCGCGCCGCACAACACCGGTGCCAGCGTCAATAATATAAGCCGTGCCATTGACCACAATTGCGATGGCCGCACCCATGCGATCAGGCTTCGGGTTCGGGGTTCCGGTGCCGAGCAGAACCACCACGGTTTCAGCGTGGACCAGTGTTGTACCCATCACCAACAAGCTCAGGAAAAGCCCGCCAATAAAATTCAGGATTTTTCGCATATCTCCCCCCACATGTGCCACGCACTGTTTTCCCGCAAAGCCTTAGCTCTCACCATCAGTTTTGTCGAGTCTCCGGGCCTCAGCACATGTGCCGTATTATTAGACAGGCAAATGGAATTGGTTTATGAAAGCCGCCTTGGGTGAAGCATGATCACAGCCTGACCCGAGCCCGCATTGGGGGCCGTTAGCTCAGTTGGTAGAGCGCCTGACTCTTAATCAGGATGTCACAGGTTCAAATCCTGTACGGCCTACCAATGTTTTCAATTGGTTAGTGTATTATTCAAAAAGCCCATATGTTTATGGGGTGACAACTGGGGTGACAAAAACACATATTTTTGGCAATTTTCTTACAGATTGCATCAAAGATAGCCCTTCTGGATCGGGAGTTGGGTAGGTGCCCCAGGGGCCCTTGCAAAGGACGTGTCTCCTAGACGCACTCTTTTCTGAAATATTCAAAGTCAAAATCTCTATATCTCGTGGCCATTATATTCCTAATCCGCGTGTCGGTGGTTCAATTCCGCCGCTGGCACCACTTCTTTTAGAACCAATCCCTTCCTGACCGATAGCAGCCGAATATTTTGCACATGGTTGTCCTGATGCTCAATTTTCAAAGTCTGTCAGAAAGGCTTTGTCGCCAAATTGACAGTCCTGCCATCGCACCTAATGCCACCATGGCAACAAAGTAAATGGTTTCGCCCAAAGCGACTGTTGCTACTGCAGGAAATAATGTGAAACTGAGGAGAACCATATAATTCACCATATTATGAAAAATTACATGAATTAAAACACTCCCCTGCGCCCTCTTGAATAACCAGGTGTGAATAAAAGACAAGGCGACTGTAAAAATCAAATAGCGAGGAAGTAAATCGCCGCTCATATCCCTACCGTCCACTTGATAATGCGGTAGGTGCCAAAGAAACCAGACCAAAGCAACAATCAAGCTGGCCATGATCGCATTATGCCGCTGCATCAATAGGGGTAGAAAAAAGCCCCGCCAACCAATTTCTTCGCCGAGCGGACCATCAACTATTGGTAAGATAAAGAAAATAGCAACAAGCTTTATGACGTTAATATCGCCCAGAGCAAACACCTCCGGATTATTAAAATAAGTGATAAGGAGTGCCAGAGCCATCGCAGCCATAGGTGCCAACAAGGCGATGGCATAGAGCCGACCCGATATCCGCCACTTAATGACGCTTGCCCAAAGCGACCGGATAGAACCTTTGTCATTTAAATATACCAAGGCCACCAGAGCCGCTATGGTCGGGCCAAACCCCCTTAGCGCACCCAACATATCCCGGGGTAACTCCACATTCGCACCCCTGGCCACACTAAAAGCAGCCCAATACAAAACGGGCAGACCAAGCACGACACCGACAAACACCCATATTGCCCTTGATATTTTTTTGTCATTTATTGTGTGCACTCCTCCTTCAGATTTAATGACCCGCAATTGGATCGCTGAGAAATATCAACTCCATGGATAACTCATGGTCGCCTTTTTCCAAAAACTCATCGCCACTGCATCTCGCCACTATTTTCAATGGGCTCCAAACCCAGTTTCACCCGCTCCAGATTCAGCTTCTGATAATAAGTCGCCTGAACCGGTACAAATGCCGCCATTTCCCGCAAACTCCCAAAAACTGGATCAATCAGCAACAAGGGCCCGGGATTATAGCCCCGAAGGGCTTGATGCAGCAACTGCAGAGCAAGCTCATTATTGCCTTCTGTGGCCGCCAGTCTTGCCTTGGAATATAGAAAACGCGGGCTGGCCAGTCCATCACGCTCAGAGGCCACCACCAAAGTCTTGTATAAATCGAGCGGCCCGGCCATTTTCTCGGGCTCTCCCGTCAACTTGTAGGCCATGGCCAGATTGATAAAGGCGTTATCGTCACTATTCGCGGATGGGAAAAAGCGGTTCTTGAATTCCTGCGGGCTGGCCATAAAAGGCTCCAGCACATTTCGCGCGCCGGCGGGTTCCCCGCCCAGCATGTATACCTGCGCCAGAATGGCATAAAGCTCGGGGTTATCGGGATCGCTTGCAATCAGGCGGAACAGCGGGAAAGTGGCGGCGTCAATATCGTCATCAAAAAAGGCCGGGTAAACCTGGGCAAAGAGCGCATCATATTCCCCGGCCTTGCCAAACTCCAGCAAAGACCGGTAGGCATCGGCTATACTCTGCTTCAGGGCTGTGCTCTCGGGGTCTTTAGCTAGGCCTGCCAGCAGTAAATTGACAGCATCGGCCACGCGCCCCTGGCTCATCATCAGATTTGCTTCAAGGGTCGTCAGCCCGGAATCGTCGGGATAAAAACTGCGCAATTGAGCCAGTCGCTCAACGGCCTCGTCCCTGCGGCTCTCATCCTCGTAAAGATGCCCAAGCAGATTTTGCGCTGGCAGCGGCCACAAGGGGTCCACCTCAACCGCCTTTTCATAGAGCGCAATAATTTCAGCCACAGGTCTGAGCTGCCCGGCAGCCACCAGCGCCTTCCAGACATAAGCTCGGGACAAATTGGAGTTAAGTTCTATGGCTTTGTTGAGTGCTTTTTCGGCGGCCTCATACTGGAAAATTACATACATCAACAATCCGAATGCAGCCTGGGCATCCGCCAGATCGGGATCGAGACGCAGCGCTTTTTGAATATGAGGCCGGGCCAGATTGACGGCCTGCGCCCGAGGAAGATCACCATAGGTTTCGTCGCTCCTAACCAATAATATGATGGTCTCGCCCAGTGCCGCCAGGGCTGGTGCATATTCAGAATCGATGGCGATGGCATTTTCCAAAAGACCGCGCGCGGTCTGCAGCGAGCCTTTGGTGCGCTCCTCAATGCGCTGGCGCGCAAGCAAATAAAACTCATAAGCGGCGGGGTCAGTGCGCGCCACAGTCACTGGCCCTTCTGCATCTTCGCCAATCAGCGCCACCGGCAGGGCCCGGAAAATGGAAGCGGCAATTTCATCCTGAACCGCAAATACATCGGTCAGTTCGCGATCATAAGTGGCAGACCAGAGATGGAAACCATCATCAACCTTTATCAGCTGGGCCGTGATGCGGACTGTATCACCCTGTTTCCTGACGCTGCCTTCCAAAATATGTGCCACCCCCAAAAGGTTGCCAATCTCACGCAGATCCTCATTCCGGCCTTTGAAGGCAAAAGACGAGGTACGTCCGGCAACTTTCAGCCCCGGCACTTGGGCCAGCACATTCAACAACTCTTCGGAAATGCCGTCCGAGAAATATTCATTGGCCGAATCGTCGGACATATTGACAAACGGCAAAACGGCAATAGAGCGCAGAGGCACGGCGCTGACGCTCGAAATACCATCACCCGAGCCGAACTTGTCATAGACAAAATATCCAAGCGCCAGAATGAGCGCGCCAAAAATCAGATAATCCGTGCGACGCCTGAAAGGGGCAAGCCCCCTGCGTTTGCTTTTCACATCTTGGTCGCGCTTGATGCCGTCCGGCGTGACCTCAAAAATCCAGGCCAAAGCCACGGCAATCGGAAAACCAACGAGAAGGGCAAACAAAATGAATTTGGGCAGCCATTCGGGAAATATGAAGAGATCTGCGAGCACATCCATGCCCTGCAGAACCACCCATGCCACCACGCCATAGCCCGCGCCAACGCGCACCACATTGCGTCGCTTTAATTCCTCCCAGAATAGCACCTAGCGTTCTCCCTTATCTCAGCTCGGAAAAACTAACAGAATCAAGCGCTTTAAGCCAGATAAAGGGCGGGATTTGAGAGCCGTGGATTGAATTTCGGGGTGGCCCATGAAAAAGGCTGCAACCGGCGACCTTGCTTCATTTGATGACAATTCAAGCGGTTATTCCTTTCGGGCGATGCGGGCCACCTCACGCTCGACCACATCCTTGACGATATCAGGCAGGTTTTCGTCGAGATAGGCCTGCAACATAGGCTTTAAGAATTTGAGCACCAAACCTTCCAGGGTATTACTGGCGCCGTCATATCCCGCCACCATCAGGGCTGAAAATCTGTCACAGGTTCGAATCCTGTACGGTCTACCATTGTTTTGGCACCCACCTCCCCCTCACGGCAAAAGGCCGCCGATCTTCTCGCGACTGCCATCG
>JACZYI010000135.1 GCA_022571175.1 Pseudomonadota bacterium | reverse complement strand
CTCTCCCCAGTCCATGATCCTGGCCGGGCATCTTGTGCCCTCTACCGGCGATGCCGATACCCTAGCCATCGAGACTATGAACGACATTCTTGGCGGCCAGTTCACGGCTCGCATCAATATGAATTTACGGGAAGACAAGGGCTGGTCCTATGGCGCCTTTACTTTCATTCCGGATGCGCGAGGGCAAAGACCCTTGATCGTTTTTGCTCCAGTGCAGACAGACAAGACCAAGGAATCCCTGATGGAACTGATGAAGGAATTTGAGGGGTATCTGGGGGAAAATCCGGCACGAGAGGACGAATTGACCAAAGTGGTCAACAGTAATGTGCTCTCTCTTCCGGGCCAGTTTGAAACCGCCCGTGCGGTCATGGGCAGTCTTCTCGATAATGCCCGGTTTGGTCGCGATTTTGAGTATGTGACCACGCTCAAAGACAGGTATGAAGCGTTGAGTCTCGACCACATCCATGAGGCGGCAGCCGAGCATTTCGCACCGGGCCAGCTTGTGTGGCTGATTATTGGTGATCGCGCCGAAATTGAGGCGGGCATACGCGAGCTTAACCTGGGCACGCTCGAAATATGGGATGCGGACGGTAATATTATTGGTCCGTAATCTCTGAACCAAATACAAAAATCTGAAACGGGGCCCGTTCTTTTACCGAAGCAAGGCCCCGTTCTTTTTTATTCGAAATCGGGAAAAAGTTCGGCATAGACTGTGTTAAACCGATCAATCAAATCATTCGACGTTGAAAAAGTACAAAAGAGCGAACGGGCTTCGGGTTTGGTGAGATTGCCAAAATAGACAATATGAAAATTCTCTTGTCTCGTCTTGGACTGCGCCAAGAAAGCTTCCGCCACTTTTTCCGAGATCAAGATATAATGAACGCGCCCCATTTCGACCAAACCAAGCAGTTCTGGATAGGCTATGGGGAATTCTATCAGCGAGGGTTCGCCCTCATATTGATTGAGAAGTGACCGAATGTAACCGGGTACACTAGAAGTAAAACCGGTAATGCCTCCAAGCTTTTCCCTATCAAAGACCAGATCCTTTATATGTTCATAATTATTGCTGAGGCCTGCTTCTTCTCTAGCAAGCGCGACAATCGGGAGGGAAACCCATAAGGGCCCGGAAAACTTGCCAATTTTTTGGCGCTCGGGCGTGTGATTCCAGGCAAAAGCACAGGAAGCAGTTTCGTCTTTTTCAATTTCACGAGATATGCGCGCTATAGGAAGCTGGCGCACTATGAAGCTGTCTCCATTTTCAGCGAGTGCTTGCTCAAGTCGCCCCAAGTATAAATCATAGACTTGCCCTAACCCCGTAGAGTTGGGGTCCTCGGGGTTTCCCGCCAGTAACAGCTCGATTTCTTCCGCGGCCAATGATGTTGGCGGGAAAACCAGAAGACCGCAGAGACATATCCAGAAAAATAATTTCACTATTGAGGTTCCAAGTGGTGAGTTTCAATACAACGTCAAAAATATCTGAAACATAGTTAACAGAGTGTGAATTGGTATTCTGATGCGTCCTTCACCCTGTTTTAAGGAGTAGATGTTTTCTGCGTTTCAATGAAAGCCGCATTAAAGCGTTCAATCCAGTCATCCGGAGTGGTCTTGGTGCAAAAAAGGGCTAATTCTACCAATTCGGTGAAATTTCCAAAGCGGATTTTCTGGAAAATCTCTGACCCCCATTCCGGGTTTGAAAGGTAGAAATCAGCCTCGTCACCCGAGATCAACATATAATGGATATGTCCGATTTGTACCATTCGTAACAAATCAGCGGTGCCCACCGAAAAACCCAATACTGAAACATTATCGCCATATTGATTTATCAAAGCCGATGTGTGGGAAGGCGTACTCTCAGAGAGTTTGATGGTGCCACCGACCATGCTGGTATCGAAAATCAGATCAGTAATATGTTCATAATAGTCTTTCAAGCCTGCATCTCTGCGCGCAATGGCCCCCATGGGCTGAAGCTCGGCAACGGTGGTTGTAAATTTTCCAATTTTTTCACGTTCCTCGTTACGGTACCAGCCGACCGCACAGGCGGCATGATCATCTTGCTCAATGGCTCGAACGATTCTCCCGACCGGAAATTTCTGCCACATGTAGTCGTCCCCGGTTACGGCAAAAACCGCTTCCACAATCTCGGCGATCTGGGCAAAGAAGTATCGGGAGTCATGAATATCCGGGTCGCCATGACGTTCCACATACATGAGTTCGATCTCTTCTGTAGCCTGCAAGGCTGACGTGATAATCAGAAAACAGAAAAAGCACACGCAGCGTAGAAAAATCACAATCGAAACTTCCTAGATATGAATGTTCAAGATATGAATGTTCGGATTTTATTCCAGATATAATACTGAGTTTATCCAAATTATGGTTAATAGATGATAAATTTTCCTAATAGCCAATAAATATTGCGGCCCTGGAACGATAAAGTTCGGGCAGGCGATTGCAAATCATCCGTCTGATCGTCAGAATAATCCCCGCATGAGTGGTGAAATCATAGGTGTTCTTGGGAAGCAGCCAAGCTGGGGCATAGTTCTGGCCTTGTGCCTTCTGTTGATGCCCGCGATCGGCTATGCACAGGAACCTACGGCCCCCCCACCACCCGGGGAGGTGCAAAGAGTGATCGTGGTTGATCCCCTGGCGACCGCTTCAGGGCTTATTGATCAGGGTAATCTCGTTCAGGCAGACATTATTTTAACAGCCTATGACCAGGCCTCAGCGGATAACCGATCTGAAGATGAAGATCGGGAGCTGATCTTTTTAAGAGCCCGTATTCTCGCCGGGCGCGGTCAACATGGCGACGCTGAAGATATATTTCGCACTATTCTTGCCCACCGGCCTGATCTGGTTCGGGTCCGGCTGGAGCTGGCACTGGTTCTGTTTTTACAGAAAAAGGATGGTCCGGCAGAGCGTGAATTTCAGTTCGTGGCCGCTGGAGACCTGCCAGATATGGTGAGAGCCCGCATCCGTCGCTTTTTGGCCGAAATTGTGGCGCGGAAGATATGGCGGTTCCGGGTTGGATTTTCCCTCGCTCCCGACAGCAATATCAATACCGCCACCTCGAGCGAAGTGGTGGATATTTTTGGATTGTCTTTTACCCTGGATGAAGAAGCACGTGCCAAATCTGGCGTTGGCTTTGTGCTCTCGGGTGGGCTTGATTTCACGCCCGTCTTATCCCGGAGATCACGATTCACTCTGAGCCTGGACGGTCAGCGTACTGAATATGGCAGCAAGGATTTTGACGACACCATCATTTCGGTCAGTCTTGGCCCAAAATTTTTAATCGGTGAGCGTAATCATATTGTTGGTTTTGGTTTCACTGCTTTTCGCCGCTGGTTCGGCACATCCGGTTTTAACTATGGCTTTGGCGGAGAGCTCACAGGTTCAATACGCCTGAGCGCGCGGGTTAAGCTGGACACAAAGTTAGCCGTGCAACGGCTTCGCTTCGACAGCTTCACTGCCCGGAATGGCACACTTTTCTCCTTTAATACCGTTCTCCAGTATGCCTTGTCGCAAAATTCCGCCCTTCAAGGCCGGTTCGGAATCATCCGAGAACAAGCCAATCTCAAAAGCCAGCGCAACACAGCCTTCCGGCTGGCCCTGACATATTTGCGGGAATTGCCTTATGGCCTGACCTTCTCGGGTGGCCCCGAATTCACCTATCGGCCTTTTGGGGATGCACCAACCGTATTCGGCGACCGGCGCATTGATTACCGCTATGCCTTTCAGGTTTCACTTTCCAAGCGGGACATTGAGGTCATGGGCTTTTCACCCCAGATTCAGTATCTCTTTGCCCAGAACAAATCTTCAATCACTCTTTTTGAATATAGCCGCCACCGTGTGCGCTTTGGTCTGTTCCGCGACTTTTAGCCCTTTTAGACCCGCTGGGGCTGGACAATTTCGCGCCTGTCTGCCATCCCATCTTTAAAGGAGTGAGAGAACTTTCATGGATTTCAAACTGACAGAGGATCAACGCGCTTTCAAAGACATGGCGCGCAAATTTGCGGCAGAGGAAATGGCACCCCATGCGGCGCGCTGGGATGAAGAAAAAATCTTTCCAAAAGAAGTAATGCGTCGGGCGGCGAAATTGGGGTTTGCAAGCATTTATGTCTCCGAAGACCAGGGCGGGGTCGGCCTCAATCGCGTGGATGCGGCGCTCATTCTGGAGCAGTTGGCCTATGCCTGCCCCTCAACCGCTGCATTTCTTTCCATTCACAATATGTGCAGCTGGATGATTGATCATTTTGGTACCAATGATTTGAAGGCGCGGCTTTTGCCAAAACTGACCTCGATGGAATTGATTGCCAGCTATTGCCTGACCGAGCCGGGCTCGGGCTCAGATGCAGCGTCCCTTAAAACCAAGGCCGTGAAGGACGGTGATCACTATGTCCTGAATGGCTCAAAAGCGTTCATCTCGGGGGCAGGCGATGATGGATCCGATATCTATATAACGATGGTGCGCACTGGCGGGGATGGCCCCAAGGGCATTTCCTGTTTGGTGGTGGAAAAGGGAACAGCGGGGCTCAGTTTTGGCGCGCCAGAGAGAAAGCTGGGCTGGCATTCCCAGCCAACAGCCATGGTTAATTTTGATGATTGCCGGGTCTCCGTGGATAATCTGGTGGGTAAAGAGGGAGAAGGGTTCAGCATTGCCATGCAAGGCCTGGATGGCGGACGCTTGAATATTGGCGCTTGTTCCATCGGTGGTGCACAATTTGCGCTTGATACGGCGCTCGCTTATGTGAAGGAACGCAAGCAGTTCGGGAAGCGGATTGCTGACTTTCAGGGCATCCAGTTCAAGCTGGCGGATATGGCCACGGAACTTGAGGCAGCACGGCTGCTTCTTTATTCGGCTGCGCAGAAAGTGTCAGATAAAGACCCGGATGCCACTTTAGCGGCAGCAATGGCCAAACGCTTTGCCAGCGATGTGGCGTTTCAGGTCGCCAATGATGCCTTGCAGCTACATGGCGGTTATGGCTATCTGATGGACTATCCCATTGAACGGATTATGAGAGATTTACGTGTGCATCAGATATTGGAGGGTACCAACGAGATTATGCGGGTTATTATTTCGAAAGCTTTGTTGAAGGATTAGTGCCATGGATCGCGATGTTATTTTTGATATGTCAGGACCACTGGGTCTGATCGTTTTGGATCGGCCAAAGGCCCTGAATGCACTGACGTCTGACATGTGTCTCAATATTCACAAGTTGCTTGATGGCTGGGCAAACAATCCCGGCATCAGCGCCGTGGTGGTGGAAGGCGAGGGTGAAAAGGCTTTTTGCGCCGGCGGCGATGTGGTGGCACTCTATGAATCCGGAAAAGCCCATAAGGAGGGTGACGAAAAATCGACCGGATGGCGCGATTTTTTCTGGAATGAATATCGCATGAACCATGCCATTCACCATTTTCCAAAACCATATGTTGCTATACTGGATGGCATTACCATG
>JACZYI010000134.1 GCA_022571175.1 Pseudomonadota bacterium | reverse complement strand
GAGCTGATGTTCCATTATTATCAGCCGGCCCAAATGCTGGCTCGGTTGCCCTGGATTGATCGCACCGGTGCACGTTCAATTTCCTATGGAGCCTCAAACATGACCGAAGCCGCCCATATTCTCAGTGTCATTTTGGGTTATGATTCAAACGCCAAGCCTTAACAGCAAAATCAGGTTTGGCCCAAGATTTCGGCACAAATCTTCGCGCCTAAATAATTCTTAAGGCTGTTGTCCTGCTCGAGCGGCAGTCCCTCGCCTCTTGCCACAGCACCAATCGTTTTCCCAACCAATACTTCCCAACTCTTGCTTGGGTGCAACAAACTGCTGAGGACATTTCTAATGCCCTTAATATCTGCCCTCTTGCGGTCAAACCCATTATCTTGGAACACTACCATGTCGTCGTAAGATGCATGCCCCTCATTGTTATCAAGCCAATGATTGATGCTGGCTAAGAAAGCCTCCCAGTCCAAATCGCATGAGCCAAGAACGTCGTCAGATAACAATAGATTTTCGGACTCCCTGCAAGAAAGTTTAGCCCGAACAATAAATCCTACATTAATAATTTCCTCTGAACCGTCGTCGCGATCTCGAATAGAAAAACCTTTCGGGTCGTCGTAAACCGACGCAAGAATTTCGTTTGTCAGATTTTCGAACGCTGAGAATCCAGGCTCTCCATCAACTTCAACAGGGTATAATGAAAGGGATCCTGAACTAGTTCTGATAGCAGTTTGCCAAATTCGAACGTCATCTTCGCCCTCTACTAAAAGAACGGGAGCCTTATTAAAAATGTTTGATAAGGGATGGGCACCAAATATTGGAAGAATCTTTCTTAGAGGCTTCGAAATAGGTTGGAAGTTGATTTCTTCCTGTTGTGATCGGAGAAATGCGACACTAACGTCAGATCGATCAGCCAAAGCCGCTACTATAGCTGTGCTGTGGGTTGCTATAAGCACCGTAAATGGAGTTTCATCGACAATTTTCCCAATGAGAACGCAAAGTTTCGCTTGTAGATCGGGGTGCAAATGAACATCTGGTTCGTCCATTAACAAGACGTTTTTTTTAGTAGCGTCGATTTGGGTTTGAAAAACAAGCAACTCTATCGCCAACGAAATTAATTCGGACTCACCACTGCTTATTTGATCTGCAGCGATTTTGTTAGATGTATGACGCGAAAAAATTTCGAACGTGATATCTGTGCGTCTGATTTCTATATTTTCGAGAAGCTCATTGATGAGCGAAACTGTTGTATCAAATGTGAAGTCAAAATTTTGCCTTTTCTCCTGTTCTTGTTCTATTTGCCTCAAAGTGAATAATTCAAGCTTTCGAAATAGCGCAACGCTTTGTTGGCGAAATTGTTGAAATTGGTTTTGTCGACGTTGATTAATCAAGTTTGCTGGATTTGAGGTCAAAGCCTCGTCAATGCTGGCGTTATAAACAACCGATCCACCTCTTTCTGGTGTGATATATTTGAAATTTCCATATTCGTCGGCAAGATGGCTTAGGCCACTATCTAGAGCAACCAATGTTCTGCTTTTTCCCGATCCGTTCTTACCCAAAAGCAAGTTGATTGTGGATAATCCGCGCAAATTATACAGTGGAACAATAAGCTCTGAAGCCATAGGCATAATTATGCGCCTTTTTTGAGCAGCCAAATGCCGTAGGTCATGACCGGCACCACATAGACCAGCAGGAAGCCATAGGTGATGGTGCCGTAGCCTTGCGCGATCAGGCCGGTGAGACCGATGGCATCCGCCAGCACGATAGCGACAAAAAGAATGGCCACCGCGATGGCGGGGCGCATCCATTGGGGCATGTGAACGCCTCGCAATTTATAAACATTATCGATGCGTTCATTGACCCCGTGGATCATGGCGGTCCCGGTCTCGATAAAAGTACCGAAGAGGATAATTGGAAAGAGATAGATGAAAAAGCCGGCCCCTTCGAGTGCGTTCAGTAACAAGGTCACGGGTAGCACATCACTCCCCGCTGCTATCAGCGCATCATACTGCCCGATCATGGCCAAGAAAAAGAGCATGGCCGGGATCATAGCGATAGGCCCACCCAAAAGGCCCGCTGTTACAGCCTCGCGCCTTTTTTTTATGTGGCGAATGCAAAAGAGCAGCACCGGGGCCAGGGCAATATTATACCCGGCATAAGCGATCCCGCTTTCAAACCAGCCCGGGTTGCTCGGAATGGTGCTAATATTATTGCTGATCTCACCACCATATTGCACCAGGTTCCAGCCCAGAAAGACTATATAGGCGCCGTAGAGGACAAAGGACCAAAGGGCCAGAAATTTCTCAACCACGCTGGTGCCATAAAAAACCAGAACGCCAATCAGCGCCATCATGCCGATGGTGCCAAACACCTCCGAGAGACCAAATGTATCCCGCAAAATAGCGCCAGAGGCTGCGCCGATAATGGATATTATCAGGATCATCAAAAGCAGATAGAGGATTTCATAGATGAGCGCGGCGGGACCTAGAAGTTTCTTGGTAAAGCTTTGGTAATCAAAAAGCGAAAATTTTCGTGCCAACTCAAAACTGGCAGCCAGAACTATAGAAAATACAATCATGGTGACAGCCATGCCCATGAGCCCACCTATGGGTCCATAGGGAAGGAAAAACTGGGCGAGCTCAGCACCTGAACCATAAGCGCCTGCAATGATTGTGGATTGAAATATGAATCCCGGCAGAAGATAACGCTGAAACCAACTTGGCATGCCACAAATCCCCTCTTGGACGCTTTCGGTGCTCGCGCTCTGGATCACTCTTTTATTGCGCTTACCGTCTGATTCCAAGCAATAAAATTGCTGCATTCCGGGCCTAGAAAGCAAGACAATTACAAATGAACTGTGCGATAGTCCGCCCAATTTCGGTGTCAGGCGTTATTGAGCCTTCATCAGGCTTAGCCGTTGTAACGGATCGATAAGGGAAAAATTTTCATGTCCGTGTTTGCTTCAAAGTCATTTGACGATCATGAACAGGTCGTTTTCTGTAACGACGAAGATACTGGCCTCAGAGCAATTATCGCCGTTCACTCCACCACTCTCGGCCCCGCTGTGGGTGGATGTCGCATGTGGCACTACGACTCCAGTGATGATGCGCTCGAAGATGTGTTGAGGTTGTCGCGGGGGATGAGTTATAAAAATGCGCTCGCAGGACTGAACCTTGGCGGTGGAAAATCAGTCATTATTGGCGATTCAAGAACCCTGAAAACGCCTGATCTCATGCGGGCCTTTGGCCGATTTGTGGATCGCCTGGGCGGCACCTATATCACTGCTGAAGATATGGGCATGACCACCGATGATATGGACTATATCCATGAATCAACCGACTATGTCACAGGCCTGACCGAGGGCAAAGCCGCCAGTGGTGACCCGTCACCCTTTACCGCCCACGGTGTATTCGCGGGCATACAAGCCGCGGTCGAGCATAAATTGGGCAGTAACGACCTGAAGGGTGTACGCGTAGCCATTCAGGGTGTTGGTCATGTGGGGCAAAATCTGGCCCGTGAACTATCGGAAGCAGGTGCCGAGGTGATCGTCACTGATGTGCATGAAGATAATGTGAGACTTGTTTGCGAGAGCACGGGTGCCACATCTGTTCCAGTCGATGAGATTATTATGCAGAATGTTGATGTGTTCGCACCTTGTGCCATGGGCGCCATCCTCAATGACAGCAGCATTGACCGGTTGAAAGCATCCATCATCGCCGGATCTGCAAATAATCAACTGGCCGAAGAGCGACATGACCAATGTCTCTTTGAACGCGGCATCCTCTACGCGCCTGATTTTGTAATTAATGCGGGCGGCATGATGAGCGTCGCCAATGAAATAGCCGGCATAAGTGTCAGCCCGGAACAGGGTCATGTCAATGTGGAAGTCATTGGTGCCATGCTCTCGGAGATTTTTACCTCCTCAGACAACAATGGTCACGCAACGGGCGCGGTGGCAAACGCCCTGGCAGAAGCTAAAATCAAAACCGCCAAAAACAAAGATGAAGCCTCCTCACAAGCGGCGTAATTTCATCAATCAACAATTTTTTTCTTTTCCCGGGCATAGTCACCCGTGCCCCGATGATAGATGCGCTCTCCGGATACGACCTCTGCCGCACTTAGATTACCTGCCGCGGCTGCTTTGCCATATAACGCGCTCAAATCACCAATGAGAGCCTCGAATAATTCGTCATAACTCTGGATGACAAAATAAGTTTCCTGAAAATCATCGATTCTGTATTCGGTGCGCATGACCCGGGAAATGTCAAAACCGAGCCGGTTGGGAGACGGATTATCCAGTGAAAACACAGATTCGCCCTTTGACGAGACAATGCCCGAACCGTATATGAGCATGCCATCTGCAGTTTTTATCAAACCAAACTCCACCGAGAACCAATAAAGCCGCGCCTGTTGTTCAAGCCTGCCCTCGTTCCTGGCATCAACACCGGCCTGACCCAGCATTTGCATAAAATCAGCAAAGACCGGTTGCGCCAGCAAAGGCACATGGCCAAAGACATCATGGAAGACATCTGGCTCTTCGATATAATCCAGATGCGCCTCATCCCGGATAAAACAGGCGGTGGGAAAACTGCGTCGGGCCAGATGCGCAAAAAACACCTCTTCCGGAACCAGATCCGGGACCGGTGCGATGGTCCAGCCGGTGCATTTATCAAGACGTTCGGAAAGGCGTTCAAAATTTGGAATACCGCCACGGGATAAACGAAGCGTATCCAGGCCTTCAAGATATTCAGGGCAGACTCTGTTTTTGAGAAGTTTGGACTGGCGCCGAACAAGCCTGTCCCACCGCGCATGTTCAAGCGCGGTGTATGACGCCCATGGCTGGGCAACGGTGTAATCGTCGTTTACCTCGACCACCCGCCCCATGGCAGTAGTGATAATCATCGTCAGCTTTTTCTAGTTCCTGTTCAAACATGTCCGTAATCCAGAATTTCTCAGGAAACGAAGGCCTCTAGATGCCCGATTAAAGCCTCGTTCTCAAGGTCTTTTCCAATTGTGATGCGCAAACTTTTGTGAAGCCCATAAGGGCCGAGCGGGCGGATGATGATGCCGTGATCTTTCAGATAATTATCGGCAGCGCTGGCCCGCGTTTTACTACCAAAATGCACCAGCAGAAAATTCCCCACACCGGGTGTCACCTCAAGGCCCAAGTCCTGGAGAGACTTGCTCAATTTCGGCAACCAATGACTATTGTGAGCGCGGGCCTTTGCAATATGGTCCTGATCCTTGAGTGCGGCGATACCGGCCAGCTGTGTCAAAGTGGATACATTGAAAGGCTGGCGAACCCGGCCCAACACGTCAATCACCCGGGCTGTGCCATAGCACCAGCCCAGGCGAAGCGCAGCCAGGCCATATATTTTTGAGAGCGTAGGACTGACCACCACATTTTCAGCGCCCGATGCCAGGGCTTCCGCCACCAGGTCATGGCCGTCGGAATAGTCCTCCCGCTCACAATATTCTGA
>JACZYI010000133.1:951-5532 GCA_022571175.1 Pseudomonadota bacterium | reverse complement strand
TTGGCTCTGGCCGGCGAATCCTGCCACTTTAGGGGGAGGAAATCCGGGGATTCCGATCAACGAACACCAAGGCAAGAGGAGGCCGCGTCGTGAGGTCGATGAAGTCGAGACTTCTTTCCAGCACGTTTATCCCGGTCCTGGTCGGGGCCGGGGTCGTGGTCGGAGGCGCGGTGGCGCCGAGCGCGCCGGGGTATGCGGCGGGCCCGTCGGTGGAACGGCTGAACCCGCTGCCGGTGGCCAGACCGAAGCCCGCCACCATCCAGCTCGCCCAGTGTAAACCGTGTAATCCGTGTAATCCGTGCGCGGCGAAGAAGGGATGCAATCCGTGCAACCCGTGCGCCCCGAAGAGGGCGTGCAATCCATGTAACCCGTGTAACCCGTGCGCCGCAAAGGGTGCCTGTAACCCGTGCAACCCGTGCGCGGCCGGCGCCGCGGCGTCTTCCAAGTGCTTCGTGCCGCGCCTCAGGACCGCCGCCCTGTGCAACCCCTGTGCGGCGAAGAAGAGGGGCTGCAATCCGTGCAACCCGTGCGCGGCGAAGAAGGCGTGCAACCCCTGCAACCCCTGCGCGGCGAAGAAGGCGTGCAATCCCTGCAACCCCTGCGCTGGTGGCGGTGGAATGGAGATAAGCGCCGGTGAGGTAGCCATGGTTTACGAATGTCTGCTATCCCAGGGTCAGATGAATTATGCCGCTGACAGCGAATCAGCCGGGGCCGGCTATGCCAGCTGGACCAATTACAGCAGCACCCCCTACACCTCCATGACCCATGGCCAACGCTATGTGAACAACTACGCCAATGACATAGCCAGTGCCTATGCTCGCTATGAGGATGCCGGTGTCTTACCTGAGGGCTCAGTTGTGGCCAAAGACAGTTTCCTTATGGGAGAGAACAAGTCTGTCACGGTTGGCCCTTTGTTTTTGATGGAGAAAATGGCTGAGGGATGGAATCCGGCCAGTGGTGACTGGAAATACACCATGATTATGAATGGTGGCAATATTTTCGGTGTTACCAATGGTAAAAATTCTGATGGCATGCAGTTCTGCATCGACTGCCATGTGGTTGCCGAACAAAACGACCATCTGTTCTTTATGCCTGACGAATACCGTAACTAGGTCTTTCTTAACCAACTTTCCCCCCATTGCGGGGCGCGAACTAATCGCGCCCCGTTTCTTCTTGAAGCCCTTTGATTTTTATTCAGGGTGGCTGACAATCGGCACCGAGAGCGCTATATGCATAAAGAAGCTATGAACGCACCAGGAGCTAAGTGCAAAAGACCGGAGTCATATTTTGGCCAAAACAGACCTTTCCACCCCGAAACTTGACGGTCTCAGCGAAGCGTGCCTGCAGGAGATGGCGGCTGCCGGGCGCGAAATTAATGAGTGCTACCGGGCTTTGAAAAAAGCGGACAGCAATATTGTGGCCGAAATTATTCGGCATAATGATACCTTCTATGAATGGGATCATTACCCTCCGGGCGATGTTGTGGATTGGGAAACACACAGCCAGCATTATTATCATGCCCATCCCAAAGCGGAACGTACCGGGGAACATGGTCATTTCCACACTTTTCTTCGCTATGACGGCATTCCCGCCGATCTTGAAGCTGTGATACCCAAAGTCTCTCAGACAGAAAGCGATGACAGAATTGGAACGCATCTGGTAGCCATCTCAATGGACAAACACGGGTTCCCGGTACGCATGTTTACGGTCAATCGCTGGGTCACAGACGAAACCTGGTACGCTGCCGCTGCGATTATTGAAATGCTGGATTATTATCTTGTAGATCACACTTACCCGAGTTGGGCCACCAATCGCTGGATCACTGCCATGTTGAAGCTTTTCAAACCACAAATACTGGCGCTGGTGGCAGCGCGAGACAAAAGGGTGGCTGCCCATGAAGCTTTGCATGCTGGCAAGAAAAAATATGATGTCTATGAAGATCGGGAACTGGAATTGACCTCGTCCGTGAATATTTCTGTGCCAAGTCAGATAAAGGCTGTGGCAAGAGCGCTGAAAGCCGGAAAATCAAAGAAATAGCAGCCCGTCTAACCGCCTTCTTAAACCGACTGTCTTACCTCAAGCCTTGCTTTCCCCTTATTTCTATTTTACCAATCGCATTGAAATACGCACATAAAAAATCCACAAAATATTCCACGGAAGGATCATCATGACCACATTCAGAAATAGCCTTTTTGCCGCAACTGCGCTGACCTTGACGCTGACACTTTTCTCGCCGGCCAACGCAGCCGATGCCGCTGAAGGTGAAAAAATCTATCGCCAGTGCATGGCCTGTCACTCCACCGACGAAGGCGTTAATCGGGTGGGTCCTTCTCTTTATGGCATTCTCGGGCGTACTCCGGGTGCGATTTCTGGTTATCGGTTTTCACCGGCGATGACCGCCTATGGAGAGGCTGGCGCTGTCTGGGATGATGAAACTCTCGACCAGTTTATCACCAACCCCCGGGGAACTGTGGCCGGTACAAAAATGGCTTTCCCCGGCCTTAGGAGTGCAGACGACAGGGCAAATCTGATTGCATATCTGAATAGTTTATCTGACTGACGGGCCCGTCCCATTCGCTTGTGCCTGCCACACTGGCGGGATGTTGGTTACATGCACCCACGGGAAATATTCGAAGTTTTCATCTGAAGCACTTGCTTATACGACAGCAACATTAACCCCATGTGCAGACCTGATCATTCGCGGTTCCGTTTGACGTGGTTTTGCCGGGCAACAGACTTGGCATATTTTTTTGGCATTGCAGTTTTTACCGTCTCTCGGCACAGTTTTCCGGGCTGTCAGTGCCTCACGAAAAAAATCGCTTCATAAATGTTGTAACCTCATGTTTTATATAAGATTTTCAATAAAGCATCTGGCATAAATCTTGCGTTGTTTCTTCCTTCAATAAGGAAGCATTAATTTATGGGCCTGTCCATCAATACCAATAAACAAGCGCTGACGGCTTTAAGTTTTTTAAAAAATACTGCGGCAGCGCTTTTCAAGACCAGCGCACGCATCAGTACGGGCCTGAAAGTGGCGGGTGCGCGTGACGACGCGGCCATTTTTGCTGTGGCTCAAAAGCTTCGCGGAGATGTGGCTGGGCTCGGGGCTATTCAGGCTTCTATTTCCAGAGGAATTGGCACACTTGATGTTGCCATGGCCGCTTCAGAAGCGATTGCGGATTTACTTATCATCGTCCGTGAAAAAGCACTTTCATACAAAGCCGCAGCTGGTGATGCGGAACGAACGGCCATCCTCGCCGATTATAATGCTCTCATCACACAAATTTCCAATTTGGTTGATGGTGCCAAATTTGATGGACAAAATGTGATAGCGGACCGACAGCCAGTCACTTTTTCTCACCGATCCTCCACCGCACCGGCCACTCTCGGCAGGGCAACAGTAGGAGACTTCAATAATGACGGCATAGAAGATTTTGTTTCCGATAATATCCTGTCTCTGGGCAATGGGGATGGAACCTTCACTATCTCAGCCGGACCCGGCACGGTCACTTCTACCGATACTGCCGATGTGAATAATGATGGCAATCTCGATATAATTGGCGCTTCGGGCACTGTGCTTTTGGGTGATGGCACGGGTAGTTTTAATACTTCGGTCGCCACCTCCGCAAATGCCTCCACAGATGGCCCAGCGGGTTTTGGCGACTTTGATGGTGATGGCAAGATCGATGTCCTGGTTTACGAATTTCCGGGTAAAAGCTTTGGAATCTACCAAGGCGACGGTGCGGGAGGCTTTACCAATCTCAATACCTTTGTTCAGTCTGCCGCATTGGGCGGTGGTGGTCAGGTAACCCAAATCGAAGTCAGAGACCTGAATGGCGATGGTCTGGATGATTTTATTGCCACGGGCAGTACCGGTGTCACTTCAGTGATGAGCATTTATATCTCAAACGGCGACGGAACTTTTAATCTGACCTCGGAAATCACCCTCTCCTCTCAACGAGAGGTGACCTCCATCAATGTGGCCGACATGGATGGCGACGGTATTCAGGATATTGTACTGGGTCACGAGGGGTCGGCCAGCACCAAGGAAACCCTTTATTATCATAAGGGCGATGGCAATGGTCTGTTTTCCACAAGCACGCTTGTGGAAATGAATATAGGGGACAGTGCGTTTCGCAATTTGCCTAATGAAGTTATTGGAGATTTCAATTCGGATGGTATTCAGGATATCGCCTATGCCGATGATACCCTGCTCAAGGTAATGTATGGCAATGGGGACGGCAGTTTTGGCAGCGCACAGATTTTGGCTACCGCCTCCAGCTATATCAAAAATCTGCAAGTGATTGATGTGGATGGCGATGGTTTTGATGACGTTATCTACAACGCAGACAACACCAATCTGGAAACACAAATTCAGGTAGTGCCGGCCGGACTTCAGGTTTTGTTATCTGAAAAAAATATAGGTAAATTAATAAATGGGTTAAAACAAAAAAAGAATTTATTTGATCTAGTTCCAGATTTTTCTATCGAAGAAATATTTTTGCAAGATTATGACGGAGCTCCAAGAGATTTTTTTGATGTTGCTTTTTTTTATTTTCAATAAACAAGAAAAGACATTAT
>JACZYI010000133.1:0-941 GCA_022571175.1 Pseudomonadota bacterium | reverse complement strand
CAATGTTGATCTTGTAAAAAATATCACCGGAGCCATCACCTCCATCACAGATGCCATCACCAATGTTTCAAACAAGCTGGCTAAAATGGGGTCCGCGATGAATCGCCTGGAATCGGCACTCAATTTCAATACCAAACTTTCGGATGAACTGGTGATTGGAATTGGCAATCTTGTGGATGCCGATCTCGCCAAGGAAAGTGCAAAATTGCAAGCTCTGCAGGTTAAAGAACGGCTTAGCCTTCAGGCCTTGTCGATTGCCAATAATTCTGCACAGGGAATCCTGTCTCTTTTTCGTTCAGACAGCTAAATATCCCGGACCAACAAATCAGTTCAAATATTTGACCAGATCGTGAAGCCGGACCGGTTTTTGTAATATGGCATCAATCTTGAGCCCGCGCACTTCACCTATGGACTTTCCCATTTCTGAGTAACGAGGATTGAAGCCGGTAACGAGTATCAGACGCCCCTGGTAATCCGCATCGGCTAGCCACTCCATGGTCTCAATGCCATCCATGTCAGGCATCACCATATCCAGTATAATCACATCGGGCTTGAACTCCCCAAAAGCATCTTTTGCAACAAGCCCGCTGGCCACAATTTTCGTCAGATAGCCATGGTCGGCTGCAACATCCTCCACATATTTTGCAAAATCCCGCTCGTCATCAATTACAAGACATCGTTTTTGGTTATCTTTGTTCATATTTTTTCGCTCCCGCTCCTCATGAGGACTTGGACCCAGTTTTTGGACTTTTGGCCTTCGGCAACAGCAGTGAAACGGTCGTGCCTTTGCCAATTTCGCTCTTTATCTGGATATCCCCGCCCGACTGTCGGATAAAGCCATAAACCATGGAGAGCCCCAATCCACTGCCCTTTCCCACTGGTTTGGTGGTAAAAAAAGGTTCAATCGCCTTTTCACGTACAGTTTCATCCATGCCAATACC
>JACZYI010000132.1 GCA_022571175.1 Pseudomonadota bacterium | reverse complement strand
GTTATAAGCAATACCACCCCCGGTGCCGCCAAGGGTGTAGGACGGTCGCATAATAGCCGGCAGCCCTATGGTTTCCACAGCATTTGCGGCATCGTCCATTGAGTGGCAGAGAACCGATTTCGGGCATTCAAGCCCAATCCGCTCCATAGCATCACGGAACAACTGGCGATCCTCGGCCATATCAATGGCTTTCTTGTCGGCACCGATCATTTGCACGCCGTATTTCTCAAGAACGCCATTATATGCCAGCGTCAGCGCCATATTAAGGCCGGTTTGGCCTCCCATGGTTGGCAATAGGGCATCGGGTCGTTCACGGGCAATAATTTTTTCCAGAATTTCAGGCGTTATGGGTTCAACATAGGTGGCATCGGCCAGGTCCGGATCGGTCATGATGGTTGCAGGATTGGAATTTACCAGAATGACCCGGTAGCCTTCTTCCTTGAGCGCTTTGCAGGCTTGGGTTCCCGAATAATCGAACTCGCACCCCTGGCCGATGACAATCGGTCCGGCACCGATAACCATGATTGAGTTTATGTCCGTGCGTTTAGGCATTATGCTTCCTCCATTATTTTGGCGAAGCGATGGAAAAGATAATGACTATCCTGGGGTCCGGGCGAGGCTTCCGGGTGGTACTGGACCGAGAACACCGGCCTGTCCTTGACCCGCAGGCCCGCAATGGTGCCATCAAAAAGCGAGCGGTGGGTGATGGCAAGATTGTCCGGTAGTCCCTCATCATCCACGGTAAAGCCATGATTCATGGAGGTAATTTCCACTTTGTTGGTTTCAAAATCCTTGACCGGATGATTGGCACCACGGTGTCCCTGGTGCATCTTTGAGGTTGTTGCCCCGAGCGCCAGGGCCAGCAATTGATGGCCAAGACAAATTCCAAATATGGGCTTTCCGCAAGCAATCAAATCCTGAAGGATCGGGATGGCATATTCGCCGGTTGCGGCCGGGTCGCCGGGTCCGTTTGAAAGAAAAATACCGTTTGGTTCAAGGGCTAGAATATCCTCGGCGGGCGTCAGGCAGGAGACCACCGTCACCCGGGCCCCAATAGATGTCAGACAGCGCAGGATATTCTGTTTAATTCCATAATCGATGGCCACCACGTGGAAGCGTGATGGATCAGTCTTGCCAAATCCCGCGCCCAGTTGCCAAAGTCCGTCCGTCCATTCAAAATTTTCTTTACAGGTAACGTCACGGGCCAGGTCCATGCCCAGGAGCCCAGGCCAGGCTTTAGCTTCCGCCATGAGCGAGGGGATATCGAATTTTCCATCCGGTGCGTGGCTGATGACGCCGTTCGGTGCTCCCTTCAGCCGAATATGGCGGGTCAGGGATCGGGTATCAACTCCGGCCAGCCCCACCAGTTCCTTCTCTTTTGCCCAGAGAGAGAGGTGCTGGGTCGATCTGAAGTTGGACGGGTCGGTGACGGGTTCTCTCAAAATAAAACCCCGGGCTGCGGGGGTCATGGCTTCAATATCTTCAGGATTGGTCCCCACATTGCCGATATGCGGGAAGGTGAAGGTTATAATCTGCCCCGCGTAGGACGGGTCTGTAAGCACTTCCTGATATCCGGTCATGGTGGTATTGAAACAGACCTCACCGGGTGCATTGCCAATCCTGCCAAAGCCGGTGCCATAAAAAAGACTGCCATCAGCAAGAACCAAAACTCCCGTGGCGCCACTTGGTGGCCCGTGGAAGTTTGGTTTTGCAGCACTCATCATTTCGCTTGTGTAATTCCCACATATGGTGGTCGAGATGTTTGACCTACCCCACATACCGGGGCAATGCCAAATTGCCGGGGAGGGTAGTTAAATAGGGGTTCAAGGTCAAGCTCTGAGTTGACCATATTTATCGTGTTATTACAAAGAGTTATAAAAAGATTATTGCGTTTGCCTCTGGCAAGGGTTTTGAGTAACATGCCGCTTCCGAATCGGTGAAGGAGTTAGCCCGAATGTTGCGGGACGATCTGAAATCGGCGATGGTTGACGCGATGAAGGCCAAGGAAGCGCGTAAGGTTTCAACCTTGCGGCTGGTTTTGGCTGCTATCAAGGATCGGGACATTGCCGACAGAGGCAAGGACCGGAGTGAGGGCGATGGTGATGATGACCATATCACCATGCAGATTTTAATGAAGATGATCAAACAGCGTCGCGACAGCATCGAAGCCTATGAGCAAGGTGGGCGACTGGAGCTTGCGGAACAGGAACAGCAGGAAATCGAAATCATCGAAACTTTTCTGCCAAAACAAATGTCCTTAGACGAAATTTCCGAAGCCGTGGATGGAATACTGAAGGATGTTGGGGCCGAAGGACTAAAAGATATGGGTCGGGCAATGGCGGCGTTGAAGGACAAACATTCTGGATGTATGGATTTTTCGAAAGCATCCCAGATTGTAAAAGATCGTTTGGCTGGCTAATGTGGGCGGGGCAGACTAAAATCGGATAGTTTGGACTCTGCCACTTGACCGGATTTGTGTGGGGGTTCTGGCGCGTCTAACACCGGCAATACACGGGCAATAGGGTATAAGGGAATATGCGGTTTTCCCCAGAGTTTCTTGATCAGTTGAGAGAGCGGCTTTCTTTGGCCGAGATCATCGGCAGCAAGGTGCGTTTGCAGCGCCGGGGCCGGGAATATGTTGGTCTTTGCCCCTTTCATAATGAAAAAACACCTTCCTTCACCGTGGTCGAAGACAAGGGATTTTATCATTGTTTTGGCTGCTCTGCTCATGGAGATGTCATCAGTTTTTTGACCGAAACCGAGGGCGTAAGCTTTCCAGAGGCAGTTGAGAATCTTGCAGCCCGTGCCGGTCTTCCGGTTCCGGTGGAGAATGAAACTGAACGCGCTGATCGGGAACAACGAAAAACCCTCTATGACGTGATGGCAACGGCCGCGAGCTGGTTTGAAAGCCAGTTACAGACCGGCCCGGGCTCAACGGCTTTGGCCTATTTGGAAAAGCGCGGCATTGGTGCCACAACCATCAAGGCTTTTGGGCTGGGTTTTGCACCTGCAGGACGTTCAGCCCTCAAGGAAGCGATGCTGGCGCGCAAAATATCAGAACAACAACTGATCGATACCGGATTGCTGATCAAGCCCGATGACGTCAAGGCCAGTTATGACCGCTTCAGGGACCGGATCATCTTTCCCATTTCCGATGCCAGAGATCGGATTATCGCCTTTGGCGGCCGGGCCATGGACAAGAATGCCAAGGCAAAATATTTGAATTCGCCCGAGACCATTCTCTTCCACAAAGGCAGGATCCTTTATAATCTGAGCCGCGCCAGAAAAGCCGCCTATGATGCCGGCAGCCTGTTGGTGGCAGAAGGATACATGGATGTGATAGCTTTGTCGCAAGCCGGTTTTCCTTATGCGGTTGCCCCTCTCGGGACGGCACTTACCGAGGACCAGATTGCTCTGGCATGGCGAATGGCATCAGAGCCTGTTCTTTGTTTTGATGGAGATAAAGCAGGCAAGAGCGCTGCCGGCCGAGCGCTGGAGCGGGCGCTGCCGTTGTTAAAACCCGGTTATTCACTTAAATTTGCTTTGATGCCCGAGGGAGAGGACCCGGACAGTGTGCTTCGGTCTGAGGGGAAAGAGGCGGTCCGGAAAATCATTTCTTCTTCGCGATCAGCATCTGAAATGTTGTGGCAACTCCTGACCCTGGGGGCGGACACAAGCACGCCCGAGCGGCGGGCCGGGCTGGAGAAGAAGGTCTATGACAGCTTGGGCAATATCAAGGATGACACTGTCCGGCGTTTTTACCGCAATGATTTCAAGAATCGCTTGTTCAAGCATTTCAGGTTCCAACCGGCCAAAGGCGGGGCCAGAGCGTCACTCAAGAAAAGGCTGGCACAGCCCGCAACGGGAGACCTCAAGAAAACGCGGCTCGGGAAAAGCTCTGGCGAAAAGGCGGTCAAGAACCACAATGAGGAGCTGGTCACGCTGGTTATTCTGAATCACCCTCAAATATTGCTTGGTCGTCATGAAGAATTTGTGGGCATGGATTTTCAAAGTGAGGAACTTTCCAGATTGAGAGATAGTATTGTGGAGTGGGCCTCAAATGCAGAAACCCTTGACCGCGAGGGGTTGAATCACCATTTGGTGGAAAAAGATTTTGAAAAGCTATATACCCGCTTGACGCAAGGTGATTCGCTCAAAAGTGACTGGTTCGCCTGGCCCGATGCAGACTTGGCGGATGCGGAAAAGGGATGGCTGCATGTGCTTAGTCGTCACCATGAACTGGAATCCCTGTTTCGGGATATTAGGAGTACAGAAGAAGAGCTGAATAATAACTGGTCTGATGAAGGATACAGACGTCTGACAGCTCTACAGGAAGAAATTCACAATGCAGCTGGCGATGAATTCGAGATTGAAGGGCTTGGTTTGGCCTCGGGACGGCATCCGGCTGTATAAGGACATAAACCTGAGCGCCAGTTTTTTTGGGCGCCTGGAGAAAAATTAAATGGCCACGAAGGCTCAAACAGAAGTTCGTGATAAAGGTGAGCGAAGCGAAGGCGAAGCTCCCCTGATTGATTCCTCGGAACAAACGGTCAAGAAGATGATCGCCAAGGCCAAGGAGCGCGGTTACATATCCTATGATGAGTTGAACAAGGCTTTGCCTGCGGATGAAATGTCGTCGGAGAAAATCGAAGATGTGATGACCATGCTTTCCGAGATGGGCGTCAATGTGATTGAGGGCGAAGAACCCGAAGAGGGAGACAGCAAGGAAGCCGCTGAAGAGTTCAAGGTCACAAAAAAGACGAACGAGGTTGAGCGAACCGATGATCCGGTACGCATGTATTTACGCGAAATGGGTCGAGTTGAGCTGTTGTCACGCGAAGGCGAAATTGCCATTGCCAAACGGATTGAGGCTGGCCGTAACACCATGATTGAGGGCTTGTGTGAAAGTCCGCTGACTTATCGCGAGATCGTACTTTGGTCCACAGATCTGATTGAAGAAACCATGCTGCTCAGGGACATCATTGATCTGGATGCGACCATGGGCAAGGGGCCGGAGACCCAGAACCAGAATAATTATCAAAATATTCAGGCTGCTGCTGCGGAACAAATGCGCAAAGCCAAAGAAGAAGCAAACCGTCCGCGAGACGAACTGCCCCCTCTACCGGTTGAGACCAAGGATGGTGATGGGGAGTCAACCGGGGGCGAGAATAAAACCCCGGATGACGAGGAGGATGAAGAAGAAGAAAATAATTTATCAGGAAAAGAGTTTGATTTTCAACAAAAAAAATATATTCAAACAAAAACTCCTATGATGAATCAAACAGGAGTGGATATTATAATTTCGTTATTAAGAGTAGAATTAGATAGAAGTAAACAGTTAAGCTGGTGGGATGCAGAAGATGTGATAGCAAACAGCAAAGATTTTGAAAAAACAATATCAAGATTACTTCATATAAAACATAGAGAATTTGGTTTAGATCCTAGTATGATTAGAACAATTAGAAGTATGTTAGGAAGGTCAGTTAACGCAATTTATAAAAGTGGTTTTCAGGGGGGTATGAGAAACTTCTTCA
>JACZYI010000131.1 GCA_022571175.1 Pseudomonadota bacterium | reverse complement strand
GTTGCAATTGACCCTGGCTGATCAGGGATTGGATGCGTGAACGTGAGAGCGCATCCAGATGGCTGGCAAGGACACGATCCAGGCGTTGACCCGCATCGGCCCTGGAGACCTTGAGAGAATAGTGACGATCACTGAACCTTTTTGGAGAGTTTTGCATGACCAGTAGAAATCCTTCCGCCTCAGATGCACCCCCGTCTTATAAGACCCTTAAGGTCATCGTCATAGTCCTGGGCATTCTTTTGGTCTTTGGTTTTGCTGCTATGGTCGGGACAATAATATACCGTGCGGCCAATATGGGAGATGAAACAGTGTCCGCTTCTGCCGGCATGGACATAAGCGGATCCGAGCTCATGCTGTCCGATTTTGGTGTGATCAATGTGGTCCGGCCTTCAGGTTCGGAGCTGGTTGGTCATGGGTATGACAATGGCATCCTCAGTCTCCATTTCCGCGATTTAGAGGGAAATGACCGGCTGGTTCTTGTGGACGCTGCGAGCGGTAAAATCCTTGGAACCATCATTATTTCAAATCCATGATAATCATAAGTGACCATTGTATCATCTCTATGGAGGCTAAGGCCTCTGCCTTCTGGCCGGAAGAATGCTGCGGATTGCTGGTGGGTGAGCGGTTTGAGGATGGTCGACTTCACATAAATGAAATTGTCCATTGTAAAAACTGTGCAAAACAGAAGACGGTCGAATTTCTGATAGACCCGTCGGTGCATATTGCCCTCGAGCGACAGTTGCGGGGAACGGGCAGGGAAATTCTCGGGCTGTTCCATAGTCACCCGCAAGGATGCCCGGAACCTTCTGGGAAAGACCATGAATCGCTGGCAGACCATGACTGGGTCTGGATTATTGTTGGCATTAATAATCGGCGAACAGCCGAGATAAAAGCCTACAGGCGGCATGGATCAGAGGCTCGGTTAGTGCCAACGAACTATGCGATTTTCGGGCGTATGAAGGCTGCCTGAAGAAACGAGGGATTGGTTTATGGCCTTTGGCAAAGTCAAATGGTTCAATATTAGCAAAGGCTTCGGGTTCATTGAACCCGAGCAGGGGGGGCGCGATGTTTTTGTCCATATTTCTGCGGTCAGGGATGGTGGGCTGCAAGAGCTTGAGGAAGGTCAGCGCCTGGAGTTTTCCCTGCATCAATTGGAAGATGGACGAACCCTGGCCCGTGAAATCAAACTTGTGGGTGATCCGGAGAGTGAGCAGATCGAATCAATAGAAGACTCTGGTGCCTAAAATGGTATCCACCGTTTTTTCTTCGAATATCTCAGATAGCCTATATTTGCACCCACTCTTAATCCCACACCCAGCCTGATCGGCACAATTACAATATCGCCCCGCTGGTGATAATTGATGCCAAGACCACCTATAAAATAAAAGCTGCCCTCAATTGCCGGGTAGCGCTGATAAATGTCATCGCTCTCATATAAATTATAGACCAGTGAAAATACTTTGGAGAGATTGGCACCGGCGTCAAAGCCGGCAGAGGGTCCGGTCCAGTGCACACGGCTGCTTCCGTCCTGTTTGTGAATCAACTCTCCGTCACCCCAGCGAAAACCAATGATGAGCGCGCCGCTTCCCTCAGACCCTTTAATATAGGCGCTGGGTTCACCCAGATCATTGAATATCTTTTCGATGGCTTTGGCCACATCCTCTGCCGATTCGCCAAAGAAATTTGTTGCGGCATCAAGCACCGCACCCTCCTCAAAGGTCTCTGCAGTACCCTCGGGCTCTGCAACCTCAGATTGAGCGACTGAATTCCCAAAAGCAAACAAGGTCAAAGATGCAGCCAATAAAAGAACCGGAGCGAAAATTGCAGACTTATTAGGCATCGCGCATTTCCTTGCATTTACCCTTCATCATCATCTTCGCTGAAAAATGGTCATGTTGCAACCTCATGATGGTAAATCCGGTGAACCCTCATTTTTCAAATTTGACCAAATATCTCATGATTGTAAGCAGGGTGGCAGCCGTGTTAAGGCTTCGGGCAATAAAAATTATCGCTATGGGGGTTTTATGAAAGGGAAAATGCAGGATTGGCCGCTTTTGGTTTCAAAACTGATTGATCATGCGGCGGTCAATCATCCGAATGTGGAAATTATTACAGCAACGGTAGAAGGACTGGAGCATTGTTATCGTTATATTGATTTACATCTGAGATCGAAAAAGCTTGGCCAGGCCCTGTTGAAATGGGGCATGGTGGAAGGGGACCGGATCGGAACTCTCGCCTGGAATACTTATCGGCATATGGAAGCCTGGTACGGTATTTCCGGTGTAGGTGGGGTGACCCACACCATCAACCCCCGGCTTTTCACCGAGCAAATTTCTTATATCGCCAACCATGCCGGCGACCGTATTTTGATGCTGGATTTGAGCTTTGTACCCCTCATAGAGGGTTTGCAGGACCAACTCACAACCATTGAAGCTTTCATTATTATGACGGATCGCTCGCACATGCCCGAGACTTCATTGAAGAATGTTATCTGTTATGAAGAATTTGTCGAGGCAGAAGATGGCGATCTGACCTGGCCGGACCTGGACGAGAATGCGGCTGCTGGCCTTTGTTATACTTCGGGAACGACCGGCAATCCAAAGGGCGTTCTCTACAGTCATCGCAGCAATGTTCTCCACACCTATGCGGCATTGATGGTTGATGCGCTTGCGGTAGGCGGGCGGGATGTGATTATGCCGGTGGTACCCATGTTCCATGCCAACGCCTGGGGAATTCCATATCTGGCAACCGCCTGCGGGGCCAAGTTGATTTTGAACGGCCCCAATTTCGACGGTGCCACACTCCACGAACTAATCACCAGACATGATGTGACCATGACCGCAGGCGTGCCTACGGTTTGGTTGATGTTGCTGAATCATCTGGAGGAAACTGGCGGTGATCTGGCCAAGGTCACCAAAGTTGGCATTGGTGGCTCTGCCGCACCCAGAAGCATGATCCAGACCTTTCAGGATAAATATGGTGTTGAGGTTCATCATGCCTGGGGCATGACCGAGACCAGCCCGCTTGGCACCGTGGCCACCATGACCCATGAAACCGAGTCCTGGTCGGCGGAAAAGCGTCTTGATTTGCAATGCAAGCAGGGTCGAACCGTGTTTGGTGTGGAATTGAAAATTGTTGATGACGACAACAATGAAATGCCTAAAGATGGCAAGGCCTTCGGGCATTTAATGGTTCGCGGCCCCTGGGTAGTGGAATCCTATTACGGTGATGATGGGGGTACTATTCTGGATGATGATGGCTGGTTCAATACCGGTGATGTGGCCACCATTGATGCGCAGGGGTATATGCAAATTACCGACCGATCCAAAGATGTCATCAAATCGGGGGGCGAATGGATCAGTTCTATAGATCTTGAAAATATTGCCGTTGGCCATCCGGATGTGGCTGAGGCGGCCGTGATTGGCATAGCGCATCCAAAATGGGACGAACGGCCATTGATGATTATTGTGCCTCGCGAAAATGCCCAAATCGAAAAAGCAGATATCATGACGTTTCTACGGGGCAAGGTGGCCAAATGGTGGGAGCCCAATGACGTGGTTTTTGTGGACGAATTGCCTCATACTGCCACCGGGAAAATCCTGAAAACCGAACTGCGAATATCCTATGAGGATTATCGTTTTCCCGAGGACTAAATTTTTCAGTCCAGGAGTCCAGGCTGGTCAGGATCAAACTCCCGTCGAGATTGTCCTTTGAGGTGAACCAAAACCATGTGCGGTCGTTATCTGCTGACATCTTCGGTTGAGACCATCGGAGCTTCGTTTGAGGTCGATGCCAGATTAAATCTGGGGGCGCGGTATAATATTGCCCCTGGTCAGCTTATTCCGATTGTGCGCATGAATGAAAAGGAGGGTGGCCGCGAACTGGCGGCTGTGGAATGGGGTTTGGTTCCCGGCTGGATGAAAGACCGTCCCGTTGGCAGGCTCATGATCAACGCGCGATCAGAAACCATTGCCGAAAAACCATCCTTTCGAACCGCCTTCAAGCGCCGCCGCTGTCTGGTGCCAAGCAACGGGTTTTATGAGTGGCAGGCGCAGGCAGACGGCAAACACCCGCATTATATATATTTAGCCGAAGGCGCTCTTTTTGCCTTCGCTGGAATTTGGGAAAGCTGGATCGATCCCAAGACCGAGCAGGCGATAGAAACCGCTGCCCTGATTACCCGGCAGGCTTATTCAAATATCCAGCATATCCATGAGCGCATGCCGGTAATGCTGGCCTCAAGCGATTATGAACCCTGGCTGGAAGGTGAGGATCCGGGACAGAATATATTTGATCGGATGGCTCTTGTTCCAGAGGGTGAAATTTTATTTCATGAAATTTCAAGGCAGGTCAATAGTATCGGTAATGGGGACAGATCGATTATCGAACCTGTTCGGGGTTAGATAACTATATCCAGATGGGTATTTTTCGACTGTTGCAACAGCAGACCCGAAAAAGTCATCCAGTAAAAAGAAAACAAGGACCCGGCAAAACCGGCCGTCATATACCAGATGATAAAGGTGACAGGAACGCTGCCAGACCCACCGGTCTCGGTAAGTGACCCCATCAGCAAAGTGTAGGGGATGAGCATGATGGCGATGAAAACAAGGGACGCCAGAAGGAAACCCCCACCAATCGGTAAAGCCCGGCCTTTGAGGATCAACAAATTCGCAAAAATGGATGAACGCTGATCGCGGCTTTCTCCGTAGATGGACCAGCCATAGGCGGTCAACACCAGGCCAACCACCATAGTCAAAGAGCCATAGAGCAAAATGATGATAATGAAACCCGATAGGGAATCCGTAGACCCGCCAATACCAATAATAATGCCGGCAATGAAGGAAACGGGAAGTGCCACCATTGCGGCAATAATAAAAGTCCAGATACCCAGTCCAAAATAGCGAAATGTGGCCCAGAGAGTGCGCCTCATCAGCGAAGACATTCCCCCGTTCATGGCCTGCTCACGACCAAGCGACCAGATCCGGGTCCAGACCACGCTGGCGGCCTGGGTCAGCAATAATCCCAATATGATCAGAAAACTATGGTCCAGAATAGCTTGGAGCTGGACTGTTCCCTCACGCTCACTCATGCCTGGGTTGACAGCAATGAACCAGAAATTATCCAGCATGGGCCAGGCCAAAACCGTACCCAACACTGTGGTCAGGGCAATTATCAGGAACAAAGGCTCCCGTTCGCGCACAATCACGACCACAGCCTGGGCCATGACTTTGCGGATTCCCGTCTGGTTTTCTGGATGACTGTCTTCCATAGCATTTTCTTTTAGCGTCTGGCATGCCTGTCGGAAAGCGTAAATAACCAAGAAAGGAAGCCGGTGATTGCATTCCGCCTTTCCATGGCGTAAAGGCTTCCAAGGTTATTTGCATCATGCCCAAGTCACTTGAAGACATACGTATTCTTGATCTTTCCCGGGTTTTGGCCGGGCCCTGGTGCTCGCAAATATTGTCGGATTTAGGCGCCCAGGTAATCAAGGTCGAAAAGCCCGTGGCGGGAGATGATACCCGGCATTGGGGGCCACCCGAGTTAAAGGATAAAGAAGGGGCTGCCACAGATGAGGCCGCTTATTTTCTGTCCACCAACCGGGGTAAACGCTCTAT
>JACZYI010000130.1:1266-5626 GCA_022571175.1 Pseudomonadota bacterium | reverse complement strand
ATCATCAGCGCTGTGATCGCCAGGGTGCGTGAGACCAATGAGGGCGCCATTCCGGCGCTTGCCGTCAGTGATACCCTGAAGCGCGGCAAAGCGGGCGTGATTGAGGAGACTCTCTCCCGCGATGGTCTTTACCGCGCGCAAACCCCGCAAGGCTTCCCCTACCCGCTCATTCTGGCCGCCCATGAAAAATCAGCCGACCATGCGCTGACCGATGATGCTGCGGTGGCCGAAGCGGCCGGCCTGAAAGTTCATCTTGTGCCCGGCGATGAAGAGAATATAAAACTGACCACAGCCCAGGATTTCACCCGCGCCCAAAGAATGTTTATGAGAGACACCACCACCCGCACCGGAATGGGCTATGACGTGCACCGCTTTCAGGCGGGCGATCATCTCTGGCTTGCGGGCGTGAAAATCCCGCACGGGTTTGGCCTCAAGGGCCATTCGGATGCAGACGCCGGGCTCCATGCCATTACCGATGCGCTTCTGGGTGCGATCGGGGCGGGCGATATTGGCGATCATTTCCCGCCCTCTGACGCCCAGTGGGAAAATGCCTCGTCGGATATATTCCTCAAGCATGCGGCTGGTCTGGTTGCTGAGGCGGGTGGAAAAATTGAGAATATTGACCTGACCATTATTTGCGAGACCCCGAAAATTGCCCCCCATCGTGCCGCCATGAAAGCGCGGGTGGCGGAAATTCTGGCTATTTCGCAGGAGCGCGTGAGCATAAAAGCCACCACCACCGAACAGCTTGGCTTTACCGGCAGGCGCGAAGGCATTGCCGCCCAGGCGGTGGCCACGGTCACCATGTGCGGGGATGAGAGATGAACATTGAAAATGCCCCCATACCGATCCGGCCACCAAAACCGCCCCGGCCCTGGCCTGACCGGATTGCCCTGATTATCGCCACCGGCTTTGGCTCGGGGAAATTGCCCTATGCACCCGGCACTTGGGGCTCGGGCCTAGCGCTGGTCTATGGCTGGTGGATTCTGGAATATCATGGCTGGCAGGCCCTGAATGCGATGATTGCACTTTTCATCCTGCTCGGCCTCTGGGCCGCCCACCGCCATGCCATCATAACCGGCCAGGCCGATGCGGGCGAAGTGGTGGTGGATGAATTTGTCGGCCAGTGGATTGCCCTGTTGCCGCTCGCCACCCTCACCCTCACCAACCAGCGCTGGCTTGATTTTGCCCTCGCCTTCCTGTTGTTTCGCCTGTTTGATATCTGGAAACCCTGGCCCATTCGGATGATTGACAGGCGAATGAAGGGAGCCATGAGTGTCATGCTCGATGATGTGATTGCCGGGCTGATGGCGGGCATTATAGTGGCTGTGGCGGGTGTTTTTCTGGCGGGGATGAATCTGTGATTTTCCCGAGCGAAATGATGGCACTCGCCCAGCGGCTATTGGAGAATGCCAAGGCCAAAGGTGAAATGATTGCGCGGGCAGAATCCTGCACCAGCGGACTGATTGCCGCTCTTTTGACTGAAATTCCCGGCTCGTCCAAAGTGTTCGAGCGTGGTTTTCTCACCTATTCGGACGAGGCCAAAATTGAGATGCTCGGGGTCAGGCCCAAAACGCTCGCAGACCACGGCGCGGTCTCACGGGAAGTGGCGGCCGAGATGGCCGAGGGCGCACTGCTTTATTCCCACGCTCATATGGCCTTGTCAGTGACCGGCATCGCCGGGCCCGAGGGCGGCAGCCTGGATAAACCCGTAGGCACGGTCTGGTTCGGGCTTGCTGGCAAGGGCCTGGAGACCAAGACCTTTCTGAAAGAATTTGGCGAGCAAAGCCGCGAACACATCCGCATGGCCGCAGTCAGTTTTGGACTGGAAATTTTGAAGGGGTAGCGATGCCAAAATTAGTGAGAATGGATATTATTCGGTTCAAAGGACTTGAAGATATTTGTCTGAAAAATATCGGACAATGTGAAATATTTTTTGGCAAAAATAATTCTGGCAAGAGCAGCATTCTGCATGCAATTGATATTGTTGGCGTTGCTTCAAATTTTAATGAAATTTCTCGGTTTGTATTGAAGTTGGATATTGCAGACTTGTTCAGTGGTGCATCAGATTCCAAAATAGAAATGCTGTTTGACGACGATTCTTATATTAATATGTCAGTTGGAAAGAATGGAAAGTTCAATATTGTTCAATCGTTCTCTCCTGGGGACTTTTCTACGCTACTCTATCACCCTGTTAGTCTCGACAGATATACCTCACGGCCAGTGCAAACCCCAAATAATGTCATGAAATGGCTCAAAGGCAGGACCAATGCCGATTATAGTGGGCTAGACATTTTTTACGCATTTAAGGCTCACGCAGAGCTCAAAAAAGATGGATATAGTACGATCCAATATAAAAAACTTTTAAAAAGCATCAAATCCTTCTTTCCAGAAATCGAAAAAATTGAATCTAGCCTTACATTGGATAATGTTTCCACAGTTAGATACCGAGATTCACAAACAGAAAAGGATCTGGATATCCTCTATTCTGGTAGCGGCCTCAAGCAAGTAGTCGATCTGTTGGTTAGATTAGAAGTTATTAAACCTGATATCCTTTTGATGGACGAACCTGAATCTGGTCTTCATCCTTCCCTTCAGCGCCAAATGATGAAATTTCTCGCAAAGTACTCCAAAGAAAAGAAAATGCAGGTGGTCATCGCGACCCACTCACCAACGATAATCAATTTTGATGATTCAAATTTCATAAATCTCAGACGCTGCTACTTCAAAGAAGGACAGAGAAACGTAGAGGTCGTCAAAAATATAGATTCGGACATTCTTTTATTCGACCTAGGCATAAAGCCCAGTGATTTTCTCCAGTCCGAGATCACATTAATGGTCGAAGGTAAAACCGATGTGATTTTTTGGGACCACATTTTAAATTCGATATGTTCCGATAAATTCTCTGAAATTTCGATTTCGATTTTTCAATACGGCGGAGGTGCTGCGAAAGGTATATTTGATGGGTCGATTTCGCTTGAAAACATCGCTGCTTATAAACCTCGCACTCTATGGATAATTGACAGAGATGCCAGTCCAGATGAAAAACCGGATAAAGATAATGAAAAACTTGCAAAAATAATTATCGACCAAAAGATGGCGGCCCATGTAACAGATAAGCGTGAATTGGAATTTTATTACCCAGAAGCCCTACTCGTGAAAGCTCAGCAAGGTGACAAAAATAACGAAAAGGCTGTATCAAAAATATTGACGGGAAATCAGACTCAAAAATTTCAGGACGCTGATGATGATGCAAGTAAAAGTATTTGTATTCCCTCGGGGAAATACCTCAAAAAATTACTAATCGAAAATGTCACCATGATTGAGCAATTGGACTCGGAAATTAACGAGATAGTGGACAACTTGTTAGAGTGGGCAAAGGAAATTTTGGAGAAAGCCAAATGACTCACATAACCGGCATGGGCGGGATATTCTTCAAATTATCCCATCCATCCGTGCCAAAAAGCCGTTGGCTCCTCCCCGCAAACCCCTCACCCGTGCGCGCCTCGCCCTTGTGATTACTCTGCCCCCAAAGCAAAATCAAGCCCGGCCTGGGCGCAGTCTTCATCCTGATCGCTGCTGCCGCCAGAGACCCCAACCCCGCCCAGATGGTCACCCTCAGCGGTCATAATGGGCAGACCTCCCTTAAAGCTCGCAATGCCCTCAATGAAGGCAAAGCCGGGGGTGTTGGTGGCAATCTGGTCCACCAGACGGGTGGGCACCGGAATTTTTGCGGCGGTGGCCGCCAGCCTCTGGGCGATCTGCACCGAGACCAGAACCGAGCCGTCCATGCGATAAAAGGCCATGAGGTTTGCCCCATTATCAAAAACCGCGATCGAGACCAGCATGCTATTCCCGGCGGCGTGCGCCACACAGCCCTCGATGATGGCGCTGGCAGTTTCAATATTCAGGGAGGCCCGCATTTGCTGAGCATTGGCGGACCAGCCAGTTACAAGCGCGGTGATGGCAACCGCAAGGGCAGGTAAAAATCTCATGGACATTTTCATCGGGGTCGACTCCTCTTAATCTATGGGGTTGAATTTTCAGGCATGGAAAAAAGGTTGTAGCCGAGAGTGAATTATTTTCCTAGGATTTATACCCGTGATAATCGCCAGGGAAATATAATGATAAAATTCAAGTTGCCCTTCCGGCTGTTTTTCATTCTGCTCCTGTCGCCTCTGTCGCCTCTGTCGCCACTGCCGGCGCAGGCAGACGGGCCGCCCTCCATTCCCGATGATTTATTGCCGCTGGTGGAAGCCTCGCTCGAGCTGGTGGAAACCGTGATCTCCGGGGTCCAAGAGCTGGTCACCAAGGGCCAGGTGCAACTGGCTATCACACCCAGTGTGCCCCACGGCTGGCT
>JACZYI010000130.1:0-1256 GCA_022571175.1 Pseudomonadota bacterium | reverse complement strand
CTTGCGCAGGCTCCGCTCAACCTGCTGCTGCTAACCGAGGGGGTTGAATTTTACCTGAGCGATACTGCCCCCGCCGAGCGCTACAGCTTTCAAAGGGTTGCCGGCAGCGTGGGCACCCGCAATATTTATGTGCGCGGCAACCATTATGATTTGAGCTATCTTGCCACTTTTCCGGCGGTGGGTGTGCCCACCATTGTCATGGGCACCCCGGAGAATACCGGTCGCACACATCTCGGCTGGGCGCTGATTATGGTGCATGAGCGCTTTCATACCCTGCAGGCAACCCTGCCCGGCTTCTCGGAGGGTGTGCGCGGGCTGGATCTGGCGGGAGATGATGAGAGCGGCATGTGGATGCTCAATTATGACTTCCCCTATGATGACCCCGAAATCGGCGCGCTTTTTTATACCATGAGCCAGTCATTGGCCAGCGCCAGGAGGGGTCTGGTTGAAGTGGCCTATGGCGGAGCGGAAGCCCTCGCCCAGAAAGTTGAGGATTATCTGACAAAAAAAGCCGCCTTTCGGGCCGGGCTCTCGGACGCGGATTATCGTTATTTCGAATTTGTGGTCTGGCGCGAAGGCATGGCGCGCTATGTGCAGTCGCTCACCCCGATCGCGCTCATGCGGCGGCATTATGACAGCGACGGTTTTGGCGGAAATGTGCGGGCTGCACTGACGCTTGAGGCGGTGCGCCTGAATGAACTCTCCCAGGTCAATCTCCTGAGCCCCAATGCGCTCCGCAGCTTGCGCCGGGAAATATTCTACGCGGTGGGGCATTATGAAGGCCTGCTGCTCGATGAAATCGCCCCCGGCTGGCAGGATAGATATGCCGGGGAAATGTTCAGCACCGACAGCTATTTCAGCAATTGACCTTCCCCTTCCCCCCTCCCTTGGCGCGCCCGCACCCTCATGGCCCCAGCACGTCATCAGCACGGGTGGCAAAGGCAGAAATCATGCGGGAGACCGCATCTTCAAAGAAACCACCCATGAGCTTTTCAAATATCGGGTTTTTGAAGGCAAAATCCACATGAGATTGAATCATGGTTCCCCCCTCGCTCCGGTTTTCGAAATACCAGTCGTTCCTGAGATATTTAAGCGGACCCCGGATATAATCCACATGAATATGGTGGGGCCGGTCCAGATTCACGCGCGAGGTAAAGGTCTCGCGGAAAATCTTGAAACCGATAATCAAATCAACGTCAAAGCCATTCTCCCGGGTCTCCCGGATACGCGCATCCAGGCACCAGGGCAGACATTCC